>NZ_JYDF01000003.1:0-36881 GCF_003263525.1 Rahnella sp. NRRL B-41462
CGCAGGGGAGGGAGTCGTTAAAACATAAAAAATACCACGGAGGGCACAAGCGATTTGTGCCCTTTTTCTATAAGATCCTCTGGTTGGATTTTTATAGGTTTATGCTGCGATTGAGGTTTTTTTAATCGCTATTATTAATTTGTCTGACCGGCTGATTTCCCCTACGCAAACGTTTTCTTTTTCTGTTAGAATTCGCCGCGAACTGGATGCCGGGGCAGATGTGACTGGATTAGACACTGGAATAGTTAATGGTCTGGATTGATTACGTCATTATTGCGGTTATCGGATTTTCTGCTTTAGTCAGTTTGATCCGTGGCTTTGTTCGTGAGGCTTTATCGCTGGTAACCTGGGCTTGCGCCTTTTTTGTTGCCAGCCATTATTACCCTTACCTCGCCATCTACTTCACACGTTTCGAAGATGAGTTAGTTCGAAACGGGATCGCAATTGCCATCTTGTTCATCGCGACGTTGATCGTAGGTGCAATTGTCAACTATGTGATTGGTTCACTGGTTGAAAGAACCGGGTTGTCCGGCACTGACAGGGTGTTAGGTGTGTGCTTCGGCGCACTGCGCGGGGTGTTAATTGTCTCCGCGATGCTGTTCTTCCTCGATACTTTTACCGGTTTTTCGCAAAGTGAAGACTGGAAACAATCCCAGTTGATCCCACAGTTCAGTTATATCATCAGGTGGTTCTTTGACTACCTGCAGAGCACGTCGAGTTTCTTGCCAAAACATATTTAGTTTTGGCAGCGCTGAAGAGGAAAAGACAACATGTGCGGTATTGTCGGTATCGCCGGTTTCATGCCGGTAAACCAGTCGATTTATGACGCGTTAACGGTGTTACAACACCGTGGTCAGGATGCCGCAGGCATCACCACCATCGACGCGAATAATAACTTCCGTTTACGTAAAGCGAATGGCCTGGTGAAGGATGTTTTCGAAGCCCGCCATATGCAACGCTTACAGGGCAACATGGGTATCGGCCATGTGCGCTACCCGACGGCTGGCAGTTCCAGCGCTTCAGAAGCTCAACCCTTTTACGTCAACTCTCCGTTCGGCATTACCCTTGCCCATAACGGCAACCTGACCAATGCTCACGAATTGCGCAGCAACCTGTTCGAAGGCCAGCGCCGTCATGTGAACACCACGTCCGATTCTGAGATCCTGCTCAATATCCTGGCGAGTGAACTGGATCGTTTCCAGCATTACCCGCTGGAAGCTGACAACATTTTTGCTGCGGTTGCCGCAGTGAATCTGAAAATCCGTGGTGCCTACGCGTGTGTGGCGATGATTATCGGTCATGGCATGCTGGCGTTCCGTGACCCGCACGGTATCCGTCCGCTGGTTATTGGTAAACGTACGCTGGAAGATGGCCGTAATGAGTACATGGTGGCTTCTGAGAGTGTGGCACTCGATACGCTGGGCTTTGAGTTCCTGCGCGACGTTGCGCCGGGTGAAGCGGTGTATATCACCGAAAAAGGTCAGTTGTTCACCCGTATGTGTGCCGAGAACCCGCAGTACAATCCGTGCCTGTTCGAATACGTGTATTTCGCGCGTCCGGATTCCTTCATCGATAAAATTTCCGTCTACAGCGCCCGTGTTCGTATGGGGGAAAAGCTGGGCGCGAAAATTGCCCGTGAATGGGAAGACCTGGATATTGACGTGGTGATCCCGATCCCGGAAACCTCCTGTGATATCGCGCTGGAAATCGCTCGCATCCTGGATAAACCGTACCGTCAAGGATTTGTGAAAAACCGCTATGTCGGCCGTACCTTTATCATGCCGGGCCAGCAGGAACGCCGTAAATCTGTACGCCGTAAACTGAATGCTAACCGCGCTGAATTCCGTGATAAAAACGTGTTGCTGGTGGATGACTCCATCGTGCGTGGCACCACCTCTCAACAGATTGTTGAGATGGCGCGTGAAGCCGGAGCGCGACGTGTTTATCTGGCCTCTGCGGCACCGGAAATTCGTTTCCCGAACGTGTACGGTATCGATATGCCAAGCGCGAACGAGCTGATTGCCCATGGCCGTGAAGTCAGTGAAATCAACCAGATAATTGGTGCTGATGCCTTGATCTTCCAGGATCTGAGCGACCTGATCGCCGCAGTGAAAGAAGACAATATGGATATCGAGAAATTCGAATGTTCAGTTTTCGACGGTGTTTACGTCACCAAAGACGTTGACCAGAACTATCTGGAATACCTCGAAGCCCTGCGCAATGACGACGCTCAGGCGTTGCGTGGCCAGCAGGAAGCTGAAAACCTTGAGATGCACAACGAAGGCTGATTAGCCGGTTGCTGACATCCGCATAAACGCGCCCCTCCGGTGAACACCGGGCGGGCGCGTTTTTTTATGCCTGAATTTATGTCAGTATTGGCACCACCGGGTCCGGGTTCATTTTTCTAAGGCAGTGTTCATGAAACGACTTATCGTCGGTATTTCCGGCGCCAGCGGCGCAATCTATGGTGTCAGGCTCTTGCAGGTATTGCAGAGCGTACCTGATATCGAAACACATCTGGTGATGAGCAATGCGGCCCGCCAGACGATGACACTGGAAACCGATCTCACACTACGCGACGTTCAGGCGCTGGCCGATGTGGTGCATGATTCCCGCGATATCGCGGCCAGCATTTCTTCCGGTTCTTTTAAAACTGCCGGAATGGTGATTTTGCCCTGCTCGATCAAAACGCTTTCCGGCATCGTAAACAGTTACACCGACGGTCTGCTGACCCGTGCAGCCGACGTGGTGTTGAAAGAGCGCCGCCGTCTGGTGTTGTGTGTGCGTGAAACGCCGCTGCATCTCGGCCATTTACGGCTGATGACCCAGGCCGCTGAACTGGGTGCTGTCATTATGCCGCCGGTTCCGGCGTTTTATCATCGTCCGGCCTCGGTGGAAGATATCATCGATCAGACGGTAAACCGGGTGATTGATCAGTTTGATATCGAACTGCCGGAAGACTTATTTGTTCGATGGCAGGGCAGTCGTTAAACTTTCACGTCCCAATACGCACTCATTTCGCGCACTTCAGTTACATTGCACCAACAATGATCACAATTTGATTCATTGGGGTGCAGTGTTAAACCTCCCTTCAGCTATCCTTCCCTCAGACCTTTGAAAACTTTCATTATCTCGATGCTTTTTTGACCGGTTTTCACTCTCTCGCTGCGGAAAGTCGCGATGCGGAGAAACGGCACGAAAAGTGCATGAGAAAATCTGGCAAAAAGCCATTTGCATCGTTCAGCAAACTATAAAAAGACGTTCATTCACGCACACACAACCACAACAGATGAATAATCACTGAGGCTAATGTATGAAAAAGTTGTTCAAGGTTCTCCCGCTGGTTCTGGTCTTAGCCAGTGCAGGTAGTGCATTTGCTGCCGTGCCTAAAGCAATTAATATCGGTACTGATCCGACTTACGCCCCATTTGAATCAAAAGACTCCAGCGGCAAGCTGGTTGGTTTTGATATCGACCTGGCCAACGAGATGTGCAAACGTGCAGCCATTAAATGCACTTACGTTGAAAGTGATTTTGATGCGCTGATCCCGTCCCTGAAAGCGAAAAAGATTGATGCGATTATTTCCTCATTATCCATCACTGAAAAACGCCAGCAGGAAATTGATTTCACAGAGAAACTTTACGCCGCTAACGCCCGTCTGATCGCGCCTAAAGGTTCTAAAGTTCTGCCTACTCTGGATGCGCTGAAAGGTAAAAATGTCGGCGTTCTGCAGGGTTCCACTCAGGAAGCTTATGCCAACGCGATGTGGCAGCCAAAAGGCATCAACGTAGTCGCTTACCAGAACCAGGATCTGATTTATGCGGATCTGGCTTCCGGTCGTCTTGACGCGGCATTCCAGGATGAAGTGGCAGGCAGCGAAGGCTTCCTGAAACAGTCTGCAGGTAAAGATTACGCGTTTGCTGGCCCGTCAGTTAAAGACGATAAATTCTTCGGCGTGGGCACCGGCATGGGTCTGCGTAAGACGGATACTGACCTGAAAGACGCACTGAATAAGGCATTTGACAGCATGCGTAAAGACGGGACTTACGACAAACTGGCGAAAAAATACTTCGACTTTGATGTTTACGGCGGCTGATACGCGTCGTGAGATGTGCCAAAGGGGGCGGTGTGCCGCTCCCTGCGGTTCTGACGCTGGCCGTCTTTTTGTCTGCGCAGGGATCCACTAAAGACAGGAAAAAACCATGCTGTATGGGTATTCCCAGGTAATTATCCAGGGCACGTTAGTGACACTGGAGCTGGCGATTTCGTCAGTCATTCTGGCGCTGGTGATAGGGTTAATCGGCGCGGGCGGGAAACTGTCAAAGAACCGGATCGTGTCTGGTTTTTTTGGTTGCTACACCACGCTTATTCGCGGCGTACCTGATCTGGTATTAATGTTATTGATTTTCTACGGGTTGCAGATTGCGCTTAACAGCGTCACCGAATCACTGGGATTGACGCAAATTGATATCGATCCGATGAGCGCCGGTATTATCACGCTGGGCTTTATCTACGGGGCTTATTTCACTGAGACGTTCCGTGGTGCGTTTATGGCGGTCCCGCGTGGACAAATCGAAGCTGCGACGGCTTTCGGGTTCAGCGGTTCACAGATTTTCCGACGAATTTTATTTCCGGCCATGATGCGCTTTGCACTGCCGGGTATTGCCAACAACTGGCAGGTTATTCTCAAAGCCACCGCGCTGGTGTCCTTGCTGGGTCTGAATGATGTGGTCAAAGCCACGCAACTGGCCGGGAAAGGCACGTATCAGCCGTTCTATTTTGCGATTGTGGCGGGAGTGGTTTATCTGATTTTCACCACGCTGTCGAACGGCGTGCTGGTATGGCTTGATCGCCGTTATTCGCTGGGTGTGAAGAGGGCTGATCTATGATCGAAATTTTACAACAGTACGGTATGTCTTTGCTCTACAGCGATGGCTACCGTTTTACCGGTCTGGCGATCACCCTGTGGTTACTGATCAGCTCCGTGGTGATAGGCGGATTACTGGCGGTACCGATGGCTGTGGGGCGCGTGTCTTCTAACAAATTCCTGCGTTATCCGATCTGGCTGTACACCTATATTTTCCGCGGAACGCCGCTGTATGTTCAGTTGCTGGTGTTTTATTCGGGGATGTACAGCCTGGAAATCGTGCGTGGTACCGACTTCCTCAATGCCTTCTTCCGCAGCGGGCTTAACTGTACGATTCTGGCGCTGACGCTCAACACCTGTGCCTACACCACCGAGATTTTTGCCGGTGCTATCCGCGCAGTACCGCACGGCGAAATCGAAGCGGCCAATGCCTACGGTTTCTCACGCTTTAAACTGTACACCTGCATTATTTTGCCGTCGGCATTACGTACGGCGCTGCCTGCTTACAGTAATGAAGTCATTCTGATGTTGCACTCCACCGCGCTGGCATTTACCGCCACGGTACCGGACGTGCTGAAAATAGCCCGCGACATCAACTCGGCGACGTATCAGCCGTTTTATGCTTTCGGGATTGCAGCAGTGATTTATCTTTGTGTTTCTTTTGTCCTGATCGGGCTGTTCCGCAAGGCGGAAAAACGCTGGCTGGCTCACGTAAAGCCCCAAGCTCATTAATAAGAATTATTTTTGCGGAATAACTTTATGCCAGAAAACAAATTAGCGGTTCTCGATCTCCACAAGCGCTATGGCGACCACGAAGTGCTGAAAGGTGTTTCGTTGTCGGCCAATGCGGGTGATGTGATCAGTATTATCGGTTCATCAGGTTCCGGGAAAAGTACCTTCCTGCGCTGCATTAACTTTCTCGAGAAACCAAGCGAAGGCTCGATCAGCGTTAATAATCAGGATATCCGCATGGTGCGCGACACCGACGGTCAGCTGAAAGTGTTTGATAAGAAGCAACTGCAACTGCTGCGTACCAAACTGACGATGGTGTTCCAGCATTTCAACCTGTGGAGCCACATGACGGTGCTGGAAAACGTCATGGAAGCGCCGGTGCAGGTGCTGGGGCTGAGCAAAGCCGAAGCGCGTGAACGTGCGGTGAAATACCTCGATAAAGTGGGCATCGACGCCCGCGCACAAGGTAAATATCCGGTGAACTTGTCAGGCGGTCAGCAACAGCGTGTGTCTATTGCCCGCGCGCTGGCGATGGAACCCGAAGTGCTGCTGTTTGATGAGCCGACTTCCGCGCTGGATCCTGAACTGGTCGGCGAGGTGCTGCGTATCATGCAAAAGCTGGCGGAAGAGGGAAAAACCATGGTGGTGGTAACGCATGAGATGGAGTTTGCCCGTCATGTCTCCAGCCATGTCATCTTCCTGCATCAGGGTGTGATTGAAGAACAGGGCGATCCTGCTGAAGTCTTTGGCAATCCGAAAAGCGCCCGTCTGCAACAGTTCCTTTCCGGTGCGCTGAAGTAACATCTGTACGCGCCTTCCCCTCACATGAGGGGAAGGTTTAAAGCAAATCAACCTTTCGCGGCCAGCAGGCACAACTGAAGGGTCAGTTCATAGGATTTCACAAACGAATTCACCGGCAGGAACTCAAACTTCGAGTGGAAATTGTGCGCGCCGGTAAAGTAGTTCGGCGTCAGTAATCCTTTGGCCGATAATGCTGCGCCGTCGGTGCCGCCACGCATCGGGATCACTTTCGGCTCCACGCCAATCTCTTTCAATCCGGCAAAGATCAGGTCAATCGCCCGGCGATCTTCGCCGATGGCGCTGCTGATATTGCTGTAGGTATCGCTGATCTCAACTGAGACTTTCGCTGTCGGATACTGCGCGGCTATCTCTTTCGCCACATCCTGAATTTTCTGCTTACGGGCGGCAAAACTGGCGCTGTCGAAATCGCGAATAGAAGCTTTCAGTTCCGCGCCTTGCTGCGAAGCGCTCATGCCGTTGAACCAGATATAACCTTCCCGGCCTTCAGTGTTTTCAGGGGTTTCAGCGCGGTCAAAATGACTGATGAAATCCTGCGCCATCAGCAGCGGATTCACCAGCACGCCTTTGGCCGACATCGGATGCGCTGTCACGCCGGTGAAGGTAATTTCTGCCGCTGCCGCATTGAAGTTTTCATACACCACTTCGCCGAGTTCGCAGCAGTCGATGGTGTAAGCAAAATCGACATCAAAGCGGGCGAGATCCAACGCCTTGGCACCGCGCAGACCAATTTCTTCGTCAGGCACAAACGCCACCACGATATCGCCGTATTCCTGCTCAGCCGTCAGGTTTTCCAGCAATGTCATCACCACCGTCACTGCCGCTTTATTATCCGCACCCAGCACACTGGTGCCGTCGCTGAAAATAATATCCTCACCTTTGTAAGGCAAGATTTCCGGGCGTTCCGCAGGGCGCAGCCAGATATCCAGCGCCTTGTTCAGACACACATCCTCACCGGTAAAACGCAATGTCTGCGGATGAATATCCGGGCGCAGGCCGACATCCACGGTATCGATATGCGTGATAAAACCGATACGCGGCCCCCCTTTTTTGGTGCCGGATTTGACTGCCGTCACGGTGGCATGTTCATCGATCTGAATATTTTCCAGACCCAGCTGATGCAGTTCTTCAGCCAGCAACCGCGCCATGTCGTGCTGGCCCGGCGTGCTCGGTAAGGTCGTCGCGCTGGCATCACTTTGTGATGTCACGGAGAGATAGCGGTAGAAGCGTTCGGTAAGCTGTGTTGCGATTGTTGTCGACATCTTAACCTCTGAATGTGCGCAAATATTGTTCCCTGTTATAAGATTTTCATATATAACAAAGTATTACTACGTGTTATCCAGATGTTAATCTGTTTTTGCTTTAGGTTCCACGATGAAGAAGATCTAAACACTCTCCGGACAGGGAAAATAGGGAAAAGAATGAAACACAACATCTTAAAAATAAGCACAGGTTTACTGGCGTTAACCATCACCAGCGGCGTTTGTGCTAAAACGCTGGTTTACTGCTCCGAAGGCTCGCCTGAGCAATTCAACCCGCAACTTTATACATCGGGCACTTCCGTGGATGCCAGCGCTGCGCCAATTTATAACCGTCTGGTGGATTTCAAAATCGGTACTACAGAACTGGTGCCGAGTCTGGCGGAAAGCTGGGAGGTCAGCGCAGACGGTAAAACCTATACCTTCCACCTGCGTAAAGGCGTGAAATTCCAGAGCAGCAAGTTGTTCAAACCCACCCGCGACTTCAACGCTGACGACGTGATCTTCTCGTTCATGCGCCAGAAAGACGAGAATAACCCTTATCATAAAATTTCCGGCGGCACTTACCTTAACTTCGACAGCCTGAAAATGGGCGATCTTATCGGCAGCATTGATAAGGTGGATGATTACACGGTGCGCTTTAACCTGACACGTCCCGAAGCACCGTTCGTGGCCGATCTGGCGTGGTATTTTGCTTCCATCCTCTCGGCGGAATATGCCGATCAGATGCTTAAAGCCGGTACGCCGGAAAAATTGGATCAGGATCCGATTGGGACCGGGCCGTTTGAGCTGGTGCAGTACCAGAAAGACACGCGCCTGCTGTACAAAGCGTTCCCGGACTACTGGCAGGGCAAATCTAAAATTGACCGTCTGGTGTATACCATTACGCCTGACGCCTCAATGCGCCTCGCCAAACTCGAGAAAAACGAATGCCAGGTGATGCCGTTCCCGAATCCGGCTGATCTGGATCGTATGCGCGCCAATAAAGACATCAACCTGATGAGCAAGGCTGGCCTGAACACGGGTTTCCTGTCGTTCAATACGCAGAAAGCGCCGCTGGATAATGTGAAAGTGCGTCAGGCGCTGACCATGGCCATTAACAAACCACAGATCATTGAAGCGGTGTTCCACGGTACGGGAACCGTCGCGAAAACGCTGCTGCCTACGGGTGTCTGGAGTTACAACGACAAACTGGTGGATTACGATTACTCACCGGAGAAAGCCAAAGCTCTTCTGGCCGAAGCCGGGATGCCGAACGGTTTTGATATCGATTTATGGGCGATGCCGGTACAGCGTCCGTATAACCCGAACGCCCGGCGTATGGCGGAAATGATCCAGGCGGACTGGGCAAAAATTGGCGTGAAAGCGCATATCGTCAGTTACGAATGGGGTGAATACCAGACCCGTATCCGTAACGGCGAACATATGGCAGCGCTGATGGGCTGGACAACGGCGAACGGTGACCCGGATAACTTCTTTGGTCCGCTGTTTACCTGTAATGCCGCGAAGGGCGGTTCGAACTCAGCGAAATGGTGTTACGCGCCGTTTGACCAGTTGATCACCGAAGCGAAAGAAACCACCGATCATGCGAAACGCGTGGCGCTTTACGAGCTGGCCCAGCAGATGATGCACGATCAGGCACCGGCGGTGATGATCGCCCACTCGACCATTTTCGAACCGGTACGCAAAGAAGTGAGCGGTTATGAAGTGGACCCGTTTGGGAAACATGTGTTTTATCAGGTGGATGTGAAGGAGTAGAACCTGAGGGGGGGAAATTGAATTGTGAAAGTTTCGGTTTCTCAATAACAGTTCTCACACGAGATATTTCGCCGAAACCGAGCAGAGGGGAAAGGCTTTTCCCCTCTGCACTCCCCTCGCTTTTTCACTGCGCGCTGTCGCTGGAACGAAGGACATGTTCTGATCGTTCTGAGTGTGGCGCAAAATGTCATCGCTCCGCGATTCCCTCATTTCAGGCTTCGAGCCATAGGTCTCGAACCGTTCATTCGGTGCCATTTTTGAGCACGCCAATCAACATTTCTAAAAGATAAAACCTCTCTGTTTTTGAATTTAAGAACGTGCGGGCGATTCAGAAATCTTGCTGAACGGAGCGGCCTGAAGACCAAGGCTTCAGGACCGAGAGAAGGCACCGCGCAGCGGCAAGATTTCCAGCCTGTCGCAGTGATAGCTGAAACATAGCCAGCGAGCGAAGCGCTTGTTGAAAAAGCGAGGAGGAATCCAAAGGAGGAAAAGCACTTTCCTCCTTTGGGCGGTTTCGGTGCAGAAAGTTAAGTAATCTCAGTTATTGAGAAACCGAAACATCCCCCCGATCAGTTTTTAAAAAGCGCCAGTACCGCGCCATTGTACCTATGAGACCCCAATCTGGTTGAGCAGGGTGAAGGGCTGCAAGACCCTTCATCCCAGCAAATCCTCCAGCGTTTCCTTTAACTCCTGATGCTTAAACACAAACCCTGCTGCTTCCAGCCGGCGCGGCACTGCCCGCTGACCACCCAGCACTAATACAGCTGATTCGCCCATCAGCAAGCGCACCACAGGCGCGGGTGCCCGCATAAACGCCGGGCGGTGCAATACTTCGCCGAGCAGGGCACTGAATTGCTCGTTGCGCGCCGGATACGGCGACACCATATTGAACGGGCCGGAAAGTGTTTCGTGTTCCAGCAAGAACAGAATCCCGTCAATCATGTCGTTGATGTGGATCCATGGCATGTATTGCTGACCATCACCGAGCGGGCCACCGAGACCGGCGCGGTAGGGCAGAACTATTTTGGCCAGCGCACCGCCTTTTTCAGCCAGTACGATGCCGGTGCGCAGCAAACAAACACGCGTCGCCGCGCTTTGTGCTGACATCGCCAGTGCTTCCCAGCGGGCACACAATTGCCAGGTAAACTGCTTGTTAGGCGGCTCATCTTCAGGCACCAGAGCCTGGCCCTGATCGCCGTAATAGCCGACCGCCGAACCGGAGATAAACACGGCAGGGGGCTTTTCACTGGCGTTAATCAGCGTTGCCAGCTTTTCTGTCAGCTTCCAGCGGCTCTCGCATAACAACGCTTTGTGTTCTTTGGTCCAGCGTTTGTCGGCAATGGGTTCACCGGCAAGGTTAATTACGGCATCGAAACCGTCGAGCGAGGTTTTTCCTTCCAGCGTTTCCCAGACGGAAACCTGCGACCCGAGTATTTTCGCCGCGCGTTCAGGGGCACGGCTCAGGGCGGTGATCTGATGAGATTGCTCAAGAAGCCGTTCGGTCAATTTTCTTCCGATGAGGCCGGTGGCGCCGGTAATCAAGATCTTCATATCGGGATCCTTAACTGTCTGAATACGCGGATGAACTGTCTTTAATCATAGATGAGTCATCGCAATTAACTCGCGATATGGAGCACAGTTAAGGGTTTTTTATTCTGAGATATTCAGAACACCTCCGGCAGGCTGAAGGGGCTTACTGAACCTGCGCCAGTGCGTAGGCTTTTTGTGTCGCCGGGCGGCTTTTAACCCGTTCGAACCAGTTGCGTACGGCAGGGTATCCAGCCAGATCAATACGCTGGCGTTCATGAGCCGCGACCCACGGATAAGTGGCCATGTCGGCGATACTGTAATTCTCCCCGGCGATATAGGCATTTTTCTCTAACTGGCGGTTCAGCACGCCATACAGACGCTGAGTTTCCTGTAAATAACGCTCAATGGCGTAAGGCACCGGCTGCGGCGCATAATGCGTAAAGTGGTGGTTCTGACCCAGCATCGGGCCAAATCCGGCAACCTGCCAGGTCAGCCATTCCAGTGTCACTGTGCGCTCACGCAACTCTTTGCTGAGAAATTTTCCGGTTTTTTCTGCCAGATATTGCAAAATTGCGCCAGACTCAAAAATACTGACCGGTGTGCCGCCGTCAACGGGCTGACTGTCGACAATGGCCGGGATTTTGTTGTTGGGTGAAATGGCGAGGAATTCAGGTTTGAATTGCTCCCCTGCGCTGATATCAATACGGTGGAGCCGGTATTGCAGGCCACTCTCTTCAAGAAAAAGAGAAACTTTATGGCCATTCGGTGTTGGTGCGTAATAAAGATCGATCATATTGCCTCCTGCGTTGTTTTAATCACTCTCCGCGAATGGCGGGGCGGGATGCGCTAATGTGGAACGGGTAATCACAAGCTTCTTATCCGATTGAGTAGGGTATCATAATGCAGATGTTTAGAAGTCTATGTCGGACTTGTCTGATGGCGAACTTTGCGGGGTAACATAGCTTTTAGGTTGCATCAACGCATCCATAGCTATTGAAGCCACCCAGCAGACCCAGATAGAATCTCCGGACATTATCGACGTGTTGCAAAATCACAGCGCACAGACTTATTGCGCACAGACCAGCGCTTAAAAGAGAAGGTTCCAGCGGATGTCAGAACAAGAGCAAAACATCAGTACGGATGAGTGGGTTGATATCGTCAACGAAGACAACGAGGTCATTGCCCAGGCCAGCCGACAACAAATGCGTGCTCAGGTCCTGCGTCATCGTGCCAGCTATATTGTGGTTCATGATGGAATGGGGAATATTTTGGTTCAGCGTCGGACTGAAACCAAAGATTTCTATCCGGGCTGGCTCGATGCAACGGCCGGTGGTGTGGTGCAAAGCGGTGAAAATATACTTGATTCAGCTCGCCGTGAAGCCGAGGAAGAGCTGGGTATTGCCGGTGTGCCGTTTGCAGAGCACGGTCAGTTCTACTTTGAAGAAGAGAACAAATGTCGCGTATGGGGAGCATTGTTTAGCTGTGTATCCCATGGCCCGTTTGCCCTGCAGGAAGAAGAAATTGATGCCGTCCGCTGGATGACACCGGAAGAAATCACTGCGCGTTGTGATGAATTTACGCCGGACTCCCTGAAAGCACTTTCTCTGTGGATGACGCGAAACAATGAGAAAGAACACGGTAAGCCGCTGACCCGTGAAGCCGTAGCCCCTGTGGCGGATGCGTCTGTCCCGGGTAATAAAGAAAACGATGAAGAAGAATCGTCAGCGAAAGATGATATCTGAATCACATCACGGGCGAACGCATATCGCCCGTTCTCTTTTTAGCAACTCTCCCGCTTGCACAACGACGAAGCGATCGTCACTTCTTCCCATTCCTCGTCATTAATCCTCGCCAGCAATGCCTGGGCGGCGCGCACCCCGATTTCTTTATGCGGAATAGCAATAGTGGTCAGCGGCGGCTGGCATACTTTACTGACATCGGCATTGCCGAAACCGACCACGGCAAGTTCATCTGGCACTTTGATGCGTCTGCGCTGGCATTCATACAGTGCGCCACAGGCGAGATCGTCGGAAACACACACCAGCGCGTCAATTTCCGGCCAGGCAAGCAGGAACTCCGGCAGTTGCTGAGCGCCGGTGGAAAAGCTGGCAGGCTCGGCGGCGTTTATCACCCGGTGCGGGGACATGTGCGCTTTCAACATGGCCTTACGCCAACCCTGAAGGTGCTGCTGGAAAATCCACTGTTCCTGATTGGCACACAGCATGCCAATATTCTGATATCCCTTCGCCACCACCGTCTGGGTCAACTGAAACATCGCCTCGACATAATCAATGCCGATATTCATGTCGATTGGCGAATTGGTCAGCGCACCGATTTCCAGCACCGGGATGGTCAGGTTATCCAGCCATTGACGTACATTGGCGGAGTGTTCAACGGACAATAAAATCGCCGCCGCCAGATTGTAGGAAAGCAGCGTTTCCAGCAGTTTTTCTTCCCGCTCAATACGATGTTGAGATTCCGCCAGCATGATCTGATAACCGGCCGGTTGCAGCACTTTCTGTAGCCCGGCAAACATCTCGGCGCAGCCCGCTTCGGAAAGGCTCGGCACAATCATCGCAATGGTATTTGAGGAGGCGGAAGCCAGGGAACTGGCGGCCTGGTTGGGCAGATATCCCAGCTGACTGACCGCTTCTTCGATCTTCTCCCGTAGCTTGTCGGAGACCTGTTCGGGTGTGCGCAGCGCACGGGAAACAGTCATGCTGCCCACGCCCGCCAGTTGCGCGACATCAGCCAGCGTCACTCTTCCGGTACTGCGTCTTTTCTTGTTAATGGACATTCACGATCCTGACCTTAACTGCGCATCTTGCGCAAAATGTATACCCACAGGTATAGCGAAAAAAGCGGGCCGCAGCAGGACCGGTAAATCGGGAACCACGGCAGAATTCGGTAAATTATCGGCAATTTCCCGACAAAGTATACCGTTATTTATGCGATCCACGGGACGGCGATACCGCTGTGTGATTATTTTTGATAGCGCTATCACAGATCTCAATGATAGAAGTTTGATAGCGCTATCTTTGAGATCTGTATCACAGATGTTAACGCTACCGCTGAAGTAGAGTCTGGATCGTTGGTGCGGTCTGGGGGAAATTTGACCGGCCATCTTTAAAAATAAAAACGGAGCATCACTATGCTGAATGATTGGCTGACATCTGAACGAATTCAGATCAGAACGGATATCACGGACTGGCGGCAGGCAGTGGAAGTGAGCGCTGAGCCACTGCTGAAAGAAGGGACAATTACCCCGGATTACCTGACGGCTATTTTTGCTCAACGGGAAAAACTGGGGCCGTATTTTGTTCTGGCGCCGGGCATTGCGATGCCACACGCCAGACCAGAAGAAGGGGCGAACGGGTTGGGACTCTCGTTGCTGACGCTGCCGCACGGCGTGGCGTTTAATTCAGAGGATAACGATCCGGTGTATACCGTGGTGATGTTATCGGCAGCAGATAAGCACAGCCATATTGAACTGATTTCTGAACTGGCAGAATTATTTTCCAGTGAAGAAGATATGCAGAAAATACATCAGGCAAAAACCATCAGAGAAATTCAGGACGTTATATCCCGATATTAATTTGACTTAATATTGTAAAGGGAGTGCGACTTAAATCTAAGGGTATTCTGACCATTCATATGCATTAACATGTGCAGATGGAGTACGGTTCTACATATTTTAATCGTTTAAAAAACAGATAAAGGACAAGTGAATAATATGAAAATCATGGCGATTTGTGGTTCCGGTTTAGGCAGCAGCTTTATGGTTGAAATGAACATCAAGAAAGTCCTGAAGAAACTCAATATTCAGGCAGATGTTCAGCACTCCGATTTGTCCTCAGCCATTCCGGGTGAAGCCGACCTGTTCGTGATGGCAAAGGACATCGCTGCCAGTGCCAGCATTCCTGAAAACCAGTTAGTGGTGATTACCAACATCATTGATATTAATGAACTTGAAACAAAACTGATTGCTCACTTTGAAAAACATCCAGTGTCCTGACCGGCACTGAATAACCCTACAAATAAAACAAATAGACAAACGAGGTGGATATGTTTATCCAGGAAACGCTCAAGTTTGTGGTCGATATATTAAAAGTGCCTTCCATACTGGTGGGGCTCATCGCATTAATCGGTCTGGTGGCACAAAAGAAAAACTTTTCTGATGTGGTGAAAGGCACGGTTAAAACAATACTTGGCTTTTTAGTATTGGGCGGTGGTGCAACAGTATTAGTTGGCTCATTAAATCCTTTAGGCGGTATGTTTGAACACGCCTTTAATATCCAGGGTATTATTCCTAATAACGAAGCGATTGTTTCCATCGCGCTGGAGAAATTCGGTGCACCGACAGCGTTAATTATGGCGTTTGGTATGGTGGCAAACCTGATCGTGGCCCGTTTCACCCGTCTTAAATATGTGTTTCTGACCGGTCATCACACGTTTTATATGGCCTGTATGATCAGCGTTATTCTGACGGTGGCCGGTTTTGAAGGTGTTTCACTGGTGTTCACCGGTTCCCTGACGCTGGGCCTTATCATGGCGTTCTTCCCGGCGCTGGCGCAACGTTACATGCGTAAAATTACCGGCAGCGACGACGTGGCATTTGGTCATTTCGGCACCATTGGTTACGTCTTATCGGGCTGGATAGGCAGCAAGGTCGGTAAAGGTTCACGTTCTACGGAAGAAATGAATCTGCCGAAAAACCTCAGTTTCCTGCGTGACAGTTCCATTTCTATCTCGCTCACCATGATTATTATTTACCTGATTATGGCGGTGTTCGCGGGGCAGGTCTTTGTTGAGGCGACCTACAGTGCAGGCCAGAACTACCTGGTGTACGCCATCATCATGGCAATTACCTTCGCGGCAGGCGTGTTCATCATTTTGCAGGGTGTGCGTCTGATCCTGGCGGAAATCGTTCCGGCATTCGTCGGCTTCTCCGAGAAACTGGTGCCTAATGCCCGTCCGGCGCTGGATTGTCCGGTGGTGTATCCGTACGCGCCGAATGCGGTGCTGATCGGTTTCCTGTTCAGCTTCCTTGGCGGTCTGGTGGGACTGTTCCTGTTAGGGCAAATGCATCTGGTGCTGATCCTGCCGGGCGTGGTGCCACACTTCTTCACTGGTGCGACGGCAGGTGTGTTCGGTAATGCGACCGGCGGGCGTCGCGGGGCAATGATCGGTGCGTTTGCCAACGGCGTGCTGATTACCTTCCTGCCGGTTCTGCTGTTGCCAGTACTGGGCGCACTGGGCTTTGCTAATGCCACCTTCTCTGATGCGGACTTCGGCGTTATCGGCATCCTGCTGGGTAACCTGGCTCGCTTTATGTCGAAGGAAGGCATCATGGCGCTGATTGTCGGTATCTTCGCGGTACTGGTTGCCTGGAACTATCTCGGCAAAAAACCGGCGGCTGAGAAAGAAATCACTGAAAAGTAATTCCCTGCACCACTACGTTTTTTAACTCCATCCGGGAAACACTGTCCTGCCTGTTAGAAATAACAGGCCAGGATAAGTGCTCATTAAAATAAGGACCAATGAAGATGAAAGATGTCCAGGAGGTTCGTGATCTGGCCCGCCATATCCGTATCGAGACGCTAAAAATGCTGACCGGTTTAGGATTCGGGCACTATGGCGGCAGCATGTCCGTGGTGGAAACGCTGGCCGTGTTGTATGGCGATGTGATGCGCATCGACCCGAAAAAACCAGACTGGCAGGAACGTGATTATTTCGTGCTGTCCAAAGGCCATGCTGGACCGGCGTTGTATGCCACGCTGGCACTGAAAGGTTATTTCCCGGTCAGCGAATTACACACACTCAACCAGAATGGCACAAAGCTGCCGAGCCATCCGGACCGGCTACGGACCACCGGCGTGGATGCCACCACCGGCTCGCTGGGACAAGGCGTTTCCATTGCGGCGGGCATGGCACTTTCGCATAAGCTGGCTGGTCGCAGCAACCGCGTCTTCTGCATTCTTGGCGACGGTGAGTTGAACGAGGGCCAGTGCTGGGAAGCCTTCCAGTTTATTGCGCACCACAATCTGCATAACCTGACACTGTTCATCGATTACAACAAACAGCAACTCGATGGCACGCTGGATGAAGTGATTAAGCCATTCGATCTGGCCGGAAAATTCAGTGCGTTCGGGTTTGATGTAGAGACCATTAAAGGCGATGACATTGTGGCTATCAGCGAGGCGGTCACGCCGGTTCGTCACGCCGAGCAGCGTCCTCTGGTGGTGATCCTCGACAGCATCAAAGGGCAGGGCGTGAAGTATCTCGAGCAACTGGCGAACTCACATCACCTGCGTTTAACGCCGGATGTGAAACTGGAAATCGAAAATGCTATCGCTGAGCTGGAGGCCACTCATGTTTGAAGTTTCTCTTGAATTGCAAAAAGACGCAGTGGAAATGCGTAAAGTTTACGCCAGCACTGTGCGTGAAAAAATTGTAGAGAACACGCCGATTATCGCGCTGGAAGCCGATCTGATGAGCTCGATGGCGATGGACGGCGTTCATAAAGATCATCCAGATCACGTGATTAACTGCGGCATCATGGAAGCGAATGTCATCGGTGTTGCCGCCGGGCTTTCGCTGACCGGTCGCGTGCCGTTTGTGCATACCTTTACCGCCTTTGCCAGCCGCCGCTGTTTCGATCAGCTGTTTATGTCTCTGGATTACCAGAAGAATAACGTCAAAATCATTGCGTCAGATGCGGGCGTCAGCGCCTGTCATAACGGCGGCACGCATATGTCGTTCGAAGATATGGGCATTGTGCGCGGGCTGGCGAGTTCGGTGGTGATGGAAGTCACCGACGCCGTGATGTTCCGCAATATTTTGCTGCAACTGATGGATTTAAAAGGTTTCTACTGGGTGCGTACCATTCGCAAACAGGCTACGCAGGTTTACAAGGAAGGCTCGGCGTTTACCATCGGCAAGGCCAATGTGCTGCGCGATGGCACAGACGTGACGCTGATTGCTAACGGGATTATGGTGGCGGAAGCGCTGAGAGCGGCGCAAATGCTGGAACGCGAAGGGGTCAGTGCGGCAGTCATCGACATGTTTACCCTCAAGCCGATTGATAAAGATGTCATCATCAAATACGCCACGAAAACCGGCAAAATTGTGACCTGTGAAAACCACAGTATTCATAACGGACTGGGATCGGCGGTGGCGGAAGTGCTGGTGGAAAACCAGCCGGTGCCGATGCGCCGGGTTGGTGTCAAAGAGCGTTACGGACAGGTGGGCACCCAGGAGTTTTTACAGCAGGAATATGGCCTGACGGCTGAACATATTCTGGAAGCAGCAAAAACACTGCTCTGAATCTTTATCGATCAGCCATGAAGCGATCCACAAAAAAGACCAAAAAAAACGCCGGACTCAAAAAGCCCGGCGTCTTGCGTTCAGAGGGTTTGGCTTATTTGGCCGCAACCGCTGCTTCTGCCTGAGCAGACTGAATCGCAGTCAGTGCAACGGTGTAGACGATATCGTCAACCAGTGCGCCACGCGACAGGTCATTAACCGGTTTACGCATACCCTGCAGCATCGGCCCGATAGAGACCAGATCCGCAGAACGTTGTACCGCTTTGTACGTGGTGTTACCGGTATTCAGGTCAGGGAAGATGAACACGGTCGCTTTACCCGCAACCGGCGAGTTTGGCGCTTTAGATTGTGCAACATCAGCCATGATCGCAGCATCATATTGCAGCGGGCCATCGATGATGAGATCCGGACGTTTTTCCTGGGCCAGACGGGTCGCTTCACGCACTTTCTCAACGTCGCTACCGGCGCCGGAGTTACCGGTTGAGTAGGAGATCATGGCAACGCGGGGTTCGATACCGAAGGCTGCAGCGGAGTCCGCAGACTGGATCGCGATTTCAGACAGTTGTTCAGCAGTAGGATCCGGGTTGATCGCACAGTCGCCATAAACCAGAACCTGATCAGGCAGCAGCATGAAGAACACAGAGGAAACCAGTGAGCTGCCCGGCGCAGTTTTGATCAACTGTAACGGCGGGCGGATGGTGTTTGCGGTGGTGTGAACAGCACCGGAAACCAGACCGTCAACGTTACCTTGTTCCAGCATCAGGGTGCCGAGAACCACGTTGTCTTCCAGTTGTTCGCGCGCAACCACTTCGGTCATGCCTTTGCTTTTACGCAGTTCAACCAGACGCGCCACGTATTCTTCACGGACAGCCACCGGATCAACGATTTCGATGCCTTTACCCAGCGTCACGCCCTGAGCTGCTGCAACGCGTTTGATCTCGTCAGGGTTACCCAGCAGAACACATTCCGCGATACCACGTTCAGCACAAAGCGCTGCCGCTTTCACAGTGCGTGGCTCGTCGCCTTCCGGCAGAACGATACGTTTACCGGCTTTACGGGCCAGTTCGGTCAGCTGATAGCGGAATGCCGGAGGTGACAGACGGCGTGAACGTTCAGAGTGTGCGCTCAGGGAGTTGATCCAGTCAGCATTGATGTGAGAAGCCACGTACTGTTGCAGTTTCTCTACGCGCTGATGGTCATCTGCAGGCACTTCCAGATTGAAGCTTTGCAGGCTCAGGGAAGTCTGCCAGGTATTGGTTTCTACCATGAAGACTGGCAGGCCTGTCTGGAATGCACGTTCGCACAGGCTGTTGATGCGGGCGTCGATTTCGTAGCCACCGGTCAGCAGGATAGCGCCGATTTCCACGCCATTCATGGCTGCCAGACAGGCTGAAACCAGCACGTCAGGACGGTCAGCGGAGGTCACCAGCAGGGAGCCAGGACGGAAATGCTCCAGCATATGCGGAATGCTGCGTGCGCAGAAAGTGACGGATTTCACGCGGCGGGTTTTGACGTCGCCTTCGTTGATGATACGTGCGTTCAGGTGCTTAGCCATGTCGATTGCGCGGGTGGCAATCAGCTCGAAGCTCCACGGAATGCAGCCCAGAACCGGCAGCGGGCTGTTAGCGAACAGCTGAGTCGGGTCGATATTTGCCACGCTGGCTTTGGTGGAATCATCAAAGATTTCAGACAGGTCAGGACGTGTACGCCCCTGCTCGTCAACCGGTGCATTCAGTTTGTTAATGATTACGCCGGTGATATTTTTGTTTTTGCTGCCACCGAAGCTGGAACGGGCCAGTTCGATACGTTCTTTGAGCTGCGCAGGAGAATCATTACCCAGCGCCAGAACGAAGACGATTTCTGCGTTCAGGGTTTTGGCAATTTCGTAGTTCAGCGCATTGGCGAACTGGTGTTTGCGGGTAGGCACTAAACCTTCAACCAGCACCACTTCGGCATCTTTGGTGTTTTCATGATAACGCGCGATGATTTCTTCCATCAGCACGTCTTGCTGGTTTGAGCTCAGCAAGGTTTCAACGTGGCTCATTTTCAGCGGTTCGGCTGCAGTCACGGTGGAGTTAGCGCGAATAATGGTCGTGGTTTGGTCAGGAGCATCTCCGCCAGTACGCGGCTGGGCGATAGGTTTGAAGATACTCAGGCTGACGCCTTTTTGTTCCATGGCACGGATCACACCCAGGCTGACACTGGTCAGACCGACACTGGTGCCTGTAGGGATCAACATAATTGTACGGGACACGGCTAAACCTCTTTAACGGTTGCCAGGCAGGGACATTCGCAGGTTTGTGCAGAGGGGATAATGATCAGCATAAGCGCGATGATTATCCTGCGCGGTGCGTCCAAACGGGCGGCGTTTGCCTATAAGTGAAAAATTGCCCGCATTACGCGGGCAGTCTTGAATCGAATTATGCAGTCAGACGCGCGGCGTCTTGTGCAATCACCAGCTCTTCGTTGGTTGGGATAACCAGAGCGGCGCGAGTGCCTTCTTTGTTGATCGCCCCGGATTTACCGAAACGGGCAGCCAGGTTACGTTCGTGATCCACTTCAAAGCCCAGCAGGCCTAATTTAGCCAGAGACAATTCGCGAACCATTGCGGCGTTTTCGCCGATACCGCCGGTGAATACGACGGCGTCCAGGCGGCCTTCCATCAGTGAAGTGTACGCACCGATGTATTTCGCCAGGCGGTGGCAGAAGACGTCCATGGCACGTCTGGCATCAGCTTTAGTGGTGTAGTTGTCTTCAACATAACGGCAGTCGCTGGTGACTTCAGTCAGGCCCAGCAGACCCGATTCTTTAGTCAGCATTTTGTTGATTTGATCAACGCTCATGCCCAGAGAATCGTGCAGGTGGAAGATAATTGCCGGGTCGATGTCACCGCTGCGGGTACCCATCACCAGACCTTCCAGCGGGGTCAGCCCCATGGAAGTATCCACACATTTACCGTTACGGATGGCACTGACAGAACCGCCGTTACCCAGGTGGCAAGTGATCAGATTCACTTCTTCCACGGGTTTGTTCAGCATTTTTGCGGCTTCCTGAGTCACGTAGAAGTGACTGGTGCCGTGTGCGCCATAACGACGGACATGGTGATCTTTATACAGGCTGTACGGCAGGGCGTAGAGGTATGATTCTTCTGGCATTGTCTGATGGAAAGCGGTGTCGAAAACGGCAACGTTTTTATCAGCCAGTTTAGGGAAAGATTTCAGTGCTTCATCAATACCGATCAGGTGAGCCGGGTTATGCAGCGGCGCAAACGGGATAGACTCTTTGATACCCTCGATGACAGCGTCGTTGATCAGCATTGATTTGGTCAGCTTCTCGCCGCCATGAACGATGCGGTGGCCGATTGCAACCAGTTCTGCGGACAGCTCAGGTTTTTTGCTCAGAATGTTATTAACGATGAATTTCAACGCTTCACTGTGTGCGGCGCCCGCACCTAAAGCGGCTTCTTCTTTGCCACCGTCCATTTTCCATTTAATGCGCGCTTCTGGCAGATGGAAACATTCGGCTAAACCTGAAATGTGTTCTTCGCCATTTGCAGCATCAATGATGGCAAACTTTAGGGAAGAACTACCACAGTTAAGAACCAGTACAAGCTTACTCGACATGGAAGTACCTATTTATTGTTGGTGCTGTTTAAAAAAAACAATACACGTGGTTAATAAATCGTCAGTCTGACATCAAGCGTAGCGCATAATGGCGGCGACAATTATGATTAACATCATGCCAGAGAGCCAAAACAGGCATGACGATGAAAAAGCTGAAGAATTGCCGGGCTTTGGTTTTTTTAAGCGTCCGGATGACAGAAATAAAGCGGTTTACTGCACCGCATATTTCGGTTTACGTATCTTCAGGGTGTTACTAATCAGCAAAAACACTAACAAAAAATACAATAATTAATTACAAATCCTCTCAGACCGAGGCACTATGGTTATTATGGGGGCGAAAGATTGCAATTCACCGCGTTTGCCCCAAGTTTATATTGATCTCGTTGCCTGAGAGGGTTGCGAGGCTGCGATAGAATACCGACAGGTGCCAGCAAAAACAAAATATATTTTATCGTGATAAACTCCAGTTTGTGTTTTACAACTATTTTTTAAATTTTACACGTGAAGTTGAGGTGCAAAGATGACGAGTAAGCCAACAGGCTCGGTAGGCTGGTTCCAGGTATTCCAGCGCGGGCAGCACTATATGAAGACATGGCCGTCAGATAAGCGCCTGGCTCCGATGTTTCCGGAGAACCGGATTTCTACTGCTACACGCTTCGCGGTACGCATCATGCCACCGGTTGCGGTCTTTACCCTGACGTGGCAAATCGCGCTCGGCGGACAACTCGGGCTGGCCGTCGCCACGGCAATTTTTGCCTGTAGCTTGCCGATGCAGGGACTGTGGTGGCTGGGTCGCCGTTCTCTGACGCCACTGCCGCCGGGATTACTCGGCTGGTTCCACGATGTACGCAATAAACTCACTGAATCCGGACTGGCGCTGGCGCCAGTTGAAGGCACGCCGACGTATCAGTCACTGGCTGACGTCCTTAAGCGCGCGTTCAAACAGCTGGACAAAACCTTTTTAGACGATCTGTAAGCCTGATTTCCCCGCTTACTGCGTCTGTCATCATCTATAGTCTTTCATAAGTCGCATTTCACCGGGGGAAAGTCTCCCCCGGTGATTATTTCAGATGAGATCCCGACCCAAATCAAAGAATGGTGTGCTTGCGATTTCGCAGAACTTTGCGCTATGCCATGCTTTGCTCATTATGCAGACATGAGGATTTTCACGATGGAAATGACGAACGCTCAACGCCTGATTTTGTCCAATCAATACAAGATGATGACCATGCTGGATCCCGATAACGCAGAACGCTATCGCCGGTTACAAACAGTGATCGAACGGGGTTTTGGTTTGCAAATGCGCGAGCTGGACAGAGATTTCGGCGAATTGCCGGAAGAAACCTGTCGCACAGTCATTAACATTATGGAAATGCATCATGCGATGCAGGTGTCGTGGACCAATTTGAAAGACACGCAAGACTTGGATCGCCGCCGAATTGATTTTCTGGGTTTTGATGCCGCAACGGAATCCCGTTATTTAAGCTATGTCCGCTTTATGGTGAACACCGAAGGACGTTACACTGATTTTGATGCAGGCACTCATGGGTTTAACTCGCAGACCAAAATGTGGGATAAATACCAGCGTATGTTGGCGGTCTGGCAGTCGTGCCCGCGTCAGTATCACCTGAGCGCGGTAGAGATCGCGCAAATTATCAATGCCTGATGTAAACACTTAAAGGAGTCGCCTGTGCTTTGTAAGGGTTTTTTGTTCGACCTTGATGGAACGTTAGTTGATTCATTACCTGCCGTTGAGCGTGCCTGGGTGAGCTGGGCGCTTAGCTGGGGTGTCAGCCCGCAGGATGTACTGGCGTTTATTCACGGTAAGCAGGCGATCACTTCTTTGCGTCATTTTATGGCGGGTGAAAGCGAAGAAACGATTCAAAAAGAGTTTCTCAAGCTGGAACAAATTGAAGCCACGGACACCGAGGGTGTCGCCGCTCTCCCGGGCGCACATTTGTTGTTGAGCGAACTCAATCGCCAGAATATTCCCTGGGCGATTGTGACTTCCGGATCAATGCCTGTTGCCAGTGCGCGCCATAAAGCGGCGCATTTGCCTGAACCCGAAGTGTTTATCACCGCTGAACAGGTCAAACACGGCAAGCCACAACCCGATGCCTACTTGCTGGGGGCAGAACGTTTAGGTCTGGCACCGGAAGATTGTGTGGTGGTTGAAGATGCTGCCGCCGGCGTGATGGCCGGGCTGGCGGCGGGCTGCAAAGTCATTGCCGTCAATGCGCCAGACGATACACCCGGGATTGAAAATGTCGATTTCGATCTGACTACGCTCGAAATTCTGCTGGTCAGCAGTTCCGACGAAGGTGTGAAAGTCAGCCTGCGTTAAGGACAGAAAAAATACAATTTCCCTGTATAAATTGATATAAACCTCGCCTGTGCGGGGTTTTTTTATGCCATTCTCATACCCAGTCATACATCAAACTGTCTCAGCGTTGGCTGCGTTACCCGGCCCATCCATGGGCCTCGCCCCTGAACGAGTCGCTGCAAGCAGCATACCAGTCTGCTCCCGGCAGATTGGTCCCGAACCCCGGTCACTTACTCATGTAAGCCCCGGAGATTTACGCAGTTGCCGCCTTGATACAATTTGAATTATTTAGGGTATATAGCTATTTATCCTCCTCTCTCAACGCAAATGGAGTGTGTTTTGACCGGTGAATTGCTTTGGGTAGTCACGTTACTGGTTATTGCTATGGTGCTGTTCGCGCGCAATACGCTGCGAATGGATATTGTGGCATTGCTGGTGATTATTTCTTTCGTCCTGAGCGGCACGCTGACCATCAATGAAGCGCTGGCCGGATTCAGTGACCCGAACGTCATTTTGATCGCGGCGCTATTTGTCGTCGGGCACGGGCTGGTCAGAACCGGTGTGGCGTATCAGGTCGGTGACTGGCTGATGAAGGTGGCGGGCAACAGTGAAACGCGGATGCTGGTTTTGCTGATGCTCACGGTTGCCGGTCTCGGTGCTTTTATGAGTTCCACCGGCGTAGTCGCGATCTTCATTCCTGTCGTGATCAGCGTTTCGGCGCGAATGAAAACCTCTCCCGCACGACTGATGATGCCACTAAGTTTCGCCGGGCTTATTAGTGGCATGATGACGCTGGTCGCCACACCGCCGAACATGGTGGTCAACAGCGAACTGTTGCGTGAAGGATTCGACGGTTTTGGTTTCTTCGGCGTCACCCCTGTCGGGCTGGTGGTGCTGATAATGGGTATCGGATACATGTTGATCGCCCGTCGCTGGCTGTCATCAGAAGATGCGTCACGAGGCCAGCAGCGCTGGAAGCGGCGAACGTTCCGGGATTTGATCCGCGATTATCACCTGACCGGCCGGGCGCGTCGCGTCACTATCCGTCCGGGTTCGCCTCTGGTCGGGCGTACACTTGATGATGTGCATCTGCGTTCCCGCTACGGCGCGAACGTGGTGGGCATTGAACGCTGGCGTAAATTTCGCCGCGTGATGGTCAGCGCAACGGGGAATACCGAACTGTTTGCGCGCGATGTGTTACTGCTTGATATGTCAGATCCAGACATCTCCATCAGGCAATTTTGCACTGACGAAATGCTCGAGCCTATGGTGCTACGCGGCGAGTATTTCTCTGAGCAATCGCGGGATGTCGGGATGGCCGAAGTCTCGCTGATCCCGGATTCGGAGCTCCTGGGTAAAACGTTGCGTGCCGTCGCCTTCCGTTCGACCTACGGGCTGAATGTCGTCGGGATCCGCCGTCAGGGTGAAGCACTGGACGGAAAACTGGTGGATGAAGAATTACAGCTCGGCGATATGCTACTGGTCATTGGCGACTGGAAGCTGATCCGCCAGCTTCAGCAACAAATGCATGATTTCATTGTGCTTAATCTTCCTGCCGAAGTGGACGAAGTCGCGCCAGCCCTGAGTCAGGCACCGCATGCATTGTTTTGTCTGGCGCTGATGGTTGCGCTGATGCTGACCGATGATGTGCCTAATGCTATCGCCGCCATTATCGCCTGCATGCTGATGGGTAAATTCCGCTGTATCACGATGGAAGGGGCCTACAAAGCCATTCACTGGCCCAGTTTGCTGCTGATAGTCGGGATGATGCCTTTTGCGCTGGCGCTGCAAAAAACCGGCGGTGTGGCGCTGATTGTGAAGGGGTTAATGGAGGTAAGCGGCGGCTATGGGCCATATATGATGCTGCTGAGTTTATTCATTCTCTGTGCAGGTATCGGGCTGTTTATTTCCAATACGGCGACTGCGGTTTTGATGGCACCGATTGCTATCGCAGCAGCACACCAGATGGGGGTATCGCCATACCCGTTCACCATGATTATCGCTATTGCGGCTTCTGCCGCCTTTATGACACCGGTGTCTTCACCGGTAAACACGCTGGTTATGGTGCCGGGTAACTATAAATTTGGCGATTTCCTGCGCATCGGTGTGCCGTTCACTCTGCTGGTGATGCTGGTCAGCGTTTTTCTGGTGCCGGTGCTGTTCCCGTTTTGACCTTAAGATCAGAGCGGGGAATCCAGGCTGATTTCATCCAATGACAGACTGAAGCTCGGAATGAACACTTCCATAAAGTAGTCCATTTCCGGGCTTTTTCTGTCTGCCAGCGTTTTCTCCAGACGGGCTTTCGCCAGTGTGAATTCGTTATTGCCTGCCGACAATTCCTCCAGACATTTCAGGTAAGCACATAACGCATCAGCCTGTTTGACGGTCAGTTTTTCTTCTTCAGTGTAATAATGCTCGTCAATTAGCGGTCGGAAATCTTCCTGTAATTCCTTTGGCAGCATTTCAATCAGTTTCTGCTGAGCAATTTTCTCAATCTTTTTGTACTCATGCGCGATTTGCGGATTGTAATACTTGATTGGCGTTGGCATATCACCGGTAATCACTTCGCTGGCATCGTGATACATGGCGAGCAGGGCAACACGTTCTGCGCTCAGATTACCGTTAAATTTACGGTTCTTGATCACGGCTAAAGCATGGGCGACAAAAGCGACTTGCAGACTGTGTTCCGACACGTTTTCGGTGCGGACATTGCGCATCAGCGGCCAGCGGCTGATCAGTTTGAGGCGGGAAAGATGGGCGAAAAAATGGCTCTGGTTCATAGCACTCTCAATAACTACGGTGAATGAGTGACTATTGTGAGCAGTGCGAAACAGTTATGCAAATGCGGAAACTGGCGGAAGAAAGAAAAGGGCGCCATTATCAGCGCCCTTACTGCATTACTGGCGATAGGTTTCGAGGAAACGTCCCAGTTTGTTAACGGCCATTTCCAACTCATCAACGCGTGGCAGCGTCACGATACGCACATGGTCCGGATACGGCCAGTTGAATGCAGAACCCTGAACCAGCAAGACTTTTTGCTGTAACAGCAAATCGAGCACCATTTTCTGATCGTCATGGATGTTGAAACGTTTGGCGTCAATGCGCGGGAACATATACAACGCCCCTTTAGGTTTCACGCAGGAAACGCCCGGGATTTCATTGATCAGTTCCCATGCACGATCACGCTGTTCGACCAGACGTCCGCCCGGCTGAATAAACTCGCTGATACTTTGATAGCCGCCCAGCGCGGTCTGAATGGCGTGTTGCATCGGCACGTTGGCACAAAGGCGCATCGAGGCCAGCATTTCCAGACCTTCGATATAACCTTTCGCATGTTTCTTCGGTCCGTTCAGAACCATCCAGCCTTGACGGAAACCGGCCACGCGGTAGGTTTTTGACAGACCGTTAAAAGTGACGGTCAGTAAATCCGGCGCCAGTGAAGCGATGGAAATGTGCTGGGCTTCGTCATACAGGATTTTGTCGTAAATTTCGTCGGCAAAAATAATCAGATTATGTTCCCGGGCGATGTCCACAATCTGCATCAGCAATTCTTTGCTGTATACCGCACCGGTCGGGTTGTTCGGGTTGATGATCACAATGCCGCGGGTGCGTGGGGTGATTTTGTCACGAATATCGGCAATGTCCGGGAACCAGTCAGCCCCTTCATCACACAGGTAATGCACCGCATTACCGCCTGATAACGAAACCGCCGCTGTCCACAAGGGGTAATCAGGTGCCGGGACTAACATTTCATCGCCGGTGTTAAGTAATGCCTGCATTGACTGAACAATCAGTTCGGAAACACCGTTGCCGATATAAATATCTTCGACCGTGATGTCGCGCATGTCGCGTGCCTGATAGTGCTGCATGATCGCTTTACGTGCAGAAAACAGACCTTTCGAATCACAATAACCCTGTGCGGTAGGAAGGTTGCGGATAACGTCGACCAGGATTTCATCAGGTGCATCAAAACCGAATGGCGCAGGGTTGCCGATATTCAGCTTGAGGACTTTATTACCTTCTTCTTCAAGACGTTTTGCTTCTTTGAGCACCGGGCCGCGAATGTCATAACAGACGTTGTCCAGTTTGCGGGATTTTTCAATCGGGGACATGTAAATGAGAGCCTTTTGCAATAAAGCCTGTTCTTCCCTGGTGCGGAGCGACCGTAGAACAGTGCGAAGGGCTCAATTTACTCTCCCGCAGAGGGCATGAGAAGGGCTGCGCACCGTTTTGGTGAAAAACAGCAGTAAAGCGGGTTATGGTGGGTTATTACCTCAAAGGATGAGAAGCTTAATGGTTTATTATGCTGCGTTATTGTCATTTTGTGATTTTATATTTTGCAAATGAGTGCTTTGTGAACAATAAATTCACTGTTTTTGCTGCGTCACATCTATTCCCGGCGATGCCAGTTTGTTGTCTTTAATGGGGTGAACATCATGAAATCTTACCAAAGCTCGACAAATTCTGAAAAAAGTTCAGGAGGCTTTGTTTTACCGCTGAAAAATTTTAACAGGAATTAGTTTTATTTATCTAATGATTAATAGCGAATGCTGGATGAATGATCATGTTCTAAGTAAAGTCTTAAACGTATTTTCCAGGATTAGATAAATGCTTTCAAAGGATATATTGCAACAGGCGTGCGTAAACAAAATTTGATGAAACAAGAAAAATCTTAATGTTACTTAAACAAAACACCTTGGGCATAAAATGGTTATTAGGGTGACTCAATGAATTTATTGAATTATATTTTTAATAATCACCTTTATTAGTTAATTTAGCTTATGTTTTTCTGACGATGATATTGCCGAAACTTAGCTTTATGGTTGCGGCAGGCGGTACTGTAAGGGATATGGAATGGTTTGCGGGGAAAGGCTATATTAAATAAGAGGTTCTAATCATTCAGCCTTTGTGAGGAATTATTGTGCACAGGTTTAATGACTGAACGCTCACAATGATGAAAACTTTCATGCACAAATATTTCTCAATTTAGGTTATCAAATGAGTGAGTATCCGACATATCTGGTATTCTGCTTTTTGCGGGTACTTTGACGCACCATCAGGGTAGCTTGTTATTAGATTCTATAAAGTGAAGAAAAACTATGACAATTGCAAATCGTCCAATCCTCAATCTCGATCTTGATCTGTTGAGGACATTTGTAGCTGTTGCTGATCTTAATACGTTCGCTGCGGCTGCTGCTGCGGTGTGTCGTACTCAGTCGGCGGTAAGCCAACAAATGCAACGTCTAGAACAACTCGTTGGAAAAGAACTGTTTGCCAGACATGGACGCAATAAATTATTAACTGAACACGGTATTCAGTTATTGGGATACGCACGCAAAATCCTTCGTTTTAATGATGAAGCCTGTACCTCTTTGATGTACAGCAATGTTCAAGGTGGGATAACAATTGGTGCATCAGATGATACTGCTGACACCATTTTACCTTTCCTGCTCAGCCGCGTGACATCCGTATATCCAAAGTTGTCTATTGATGTCCGCGTGAAGCGCAGCCCTTTCATGTTGTCGATGCTCGAAAGTGAAGAAGTGGATTTGGCCATCACTACGATGACAAACACTGATCACCCGCACATCGTATTGCGCACGTCGCCAACACTCTGGTATTGCTCGGCTGATTTTGCATACCCCTCCGGCGACAGTGTTCCGCTGGTGGTGCTCGATGAGCCAAGCCCTTACCGGATGATGGCGATAGAGCACCTCAGTCAGGCAGGTATTCCGTGGCGTATTGCTTATGTCGCGTCGACATTATCGGCAATTCGTGCGGCAGTGCGTGCGGGGCTGGGTGTGACGGCACGTCCCATCGAAATGATGAGTCCGGAGCTGCGTGTTCTGGGTGAACAGGACGGTTTACCACGTTTGCCGGATACGCAGTATGTGTTGTACAAAAATGCCCGTTGTGAAAATGAACTTGCAATGGCGATCTTCAATGCAGTTGAGCAAGGGAATGATCCCTATTCTCTCAGTGCCTATGGTCCTCGTCCGGTAGTGGATGACGATCATGAGTTACTGGCAGACTCTGAAAGTTAAGGTAATCCCCCGGCTTTACCTTCCGCCTCTGTCTAACGAGGCGGGGGTAAAGGCTTCTACCTATTAAGGGGCGGGAAAGTCGTTCTTTTAGTGATTTTGTTTAATATCCTTTCTAAAGCCTCTGTTTTTGTTCATTAGCCTTTCTTCTTCCCAGTAATGACTGCCATCCTTATCACCAAGGACTACAGTAAATGGCGTAAAATGCTGACTTTTTTCAGGTTAAAAAAAAGCATCAAATTTTTCCGCAAATCGCTTGTCGTTTTTTGAAAATCAATAAAACTTGTTAAATGTGTGCCTTTTTTTCTATCAAAATTGACAGAACTCTGACATAGATCAAAAAAATAACCCCATTAAGAGAGTGGAAGCGCTGTCTATTCCTGCGACAATAGTAAAGTTTGAAAGATGTCATAACTCCCGTCACAGGCCCATGCTTTATCACAGTATTTAACTGACACGATTTAGCTTAAGTCCCGGCGCATGATATGTTAATTAAATGCTAAGCATGTAAACTAATGTGGAGATACTTTTGTCAAAGTTGACAAAAGGTTATAGAAAAGGGTAAAAAGCCCACAACAAATCACTGGCTTAATCCCTTGTTGAGCCGTGAACTGTGTGGTTTTTAATCCTTCCCTTGAATCGATGTGGTGCGCAAACTGCCGACCTTACAGAGCAGATGCCAAAGTGCCACTTTTGATGAGTAAGCAATGAGTATGTCAACAGCCACTGAAGTCATCGCTCAACACTGGGCGTTCGCCGTTTTTCTTGTCGTTGCAGTAGGCCTCTGCTGCCTGATGTTACTGGGCGCCGCGTTCCTTGGCGGGAGAGCCAGAGCACGCTACAAAAACACGCCTTTTGAGTCAGGTATAGCCTCTGTCGGCACTGCCCGGCTACGTCTTTCCGCCAAGTTCTATCTGGTCGCCATGTTCTTCGTCATCTTCGACGTTGAAGCCTTGTATCTCTATGCATGGTCAACGTCTATTCGCGAAAGCGGCTGGACCGGATTCGTGGAAGCTACCATTTTCATTTTGGTACTGCTGGCAGGTTTGTTCTATCTGGTGCGAATTGGCGCACTCGACTGGACACCAACACGTTCGAAAGGACCTGTTAAACCAAGCCCGGCGATTAATACCAACAGTCACCCTCAGTAAGCAGTCAAAGCGAGGCATTAAGATGGACTATACGCTCACCCGCATAGACCCGGACGGTGAGAACGACCGTTACCCCCTGCAGTCTCAGGAGGTCGTCGGCGATCCTCTTCAGGAACAGGTTAAACGCAGCGTCTTCATGGGAAATCTCCAGGAGTCGCTTCACGGAATGGTGAACTGGGGTCGTAAAAACTCCCTTTGGCCCTACAACTTCGGCCTTTCCTGCTGTTATGTCGAAATGGTGACGTCATTCACTGCGGTGCATGACGTTGCGCGTTTTGGTGCAGAAGTTCTGCGTGCTTCACCACGCCAGGCTGACTTTATGGTGGTGGCGGGAACCTGCTTCACCAAAATGGCTCCGGTTATTCAGCGTTTATACGATCAGATGCTGGAACCGAAGTGGGTGATTTCGATGGGCGCCTGTGCGAACTCCGGCGGCATGTACGATATTTATTCTGTGGTGCAGGGCGTGGATAAATTCCTGCCTGTCGACGTGTACATCCCGGGATGTCCGCCGCGTCCGGAAGCCTATATGCAGGCTCTGCTGCTGTTGCAGGAGTCCATTGGTAAAGAACGTCGCCCATTGTCATGGGTTGTTGGCGACCAGGGTGTTTACCGCGCGAATATGCAGTCTGAAAAAGAGCGTAAACGTGCTGAGCGTATTGCCGTGACAAATCTGCGTTCGCCGGACGAGATTTAACACTGCGGTCTGAGAGTCAACCCTGAGGGGCGGTGTGTATGAATATCCCCCTTACGGCATAAATGACCATTTAGTGTGGTGAAAAAAATATGACAGATTTGACGACGCAAGATTCCGCCCTGCCAGCATGGCATACCCGTGATCATCTCGATGATCCTGTTATTGGCGAATTGCGTAACCGTTTTGGGCCAGAGGCCTTTACTGTTCAGGCAACCCGCACCGGAATTCCCGTGGTGTGGTTCAAGCGTGAACAGTTACTGGAAGCGATTACCTTTTTACGAAAACAGCCAAAACCTTATGTCATGCTTTTCGATTTGCATGGCTTTGATGAGCGTTTACGTACACACCGCGACGGTTTACCGGCCGCGGATTTTTCCGTTTTCTACCACCTGATCTCCGTCGAGCGTAACCGCGACATCATGATCAAAGTGGCATTGGCAGAAAACGATCTTCATGTTCCGACGATCACCAAAGTGTTCCCGAATGCTAACTGGTACGAGCGCGAAACATGGGAAATGTTCGGTATTACCTTCGACGGCCACCCGCACCTGACGCGCATTATGATGCCGCAGACCTGGGAAGGGCATCCGCTGCGTAAAGACTATCCGGCGCGCGCCACCGAGTTCGATCCTTACGAGCTGACTAAGCAGAAAGAAGAACTCGAGATGGAATCGCTGACCTTCAAGCCTGAAGACTGGGGCATGAAGCGTGGCACCGAAAATGAGGACTTTATGTTCCTCAACCTCGGTCCTAACCATCCGTCTGCGCACGGTGCATTCCGTATCATTTTGCAGCTTGATGGCGAAGAGATTGTCGACTGCGTGCCTGACGTCGGTTACCACCACCGTGGTGCTGAGAAAATGGGCGAGCGCCAGTCCTGGCACAGCTACATTCCTTACACCGACCGTATCGAATACCTCGGCGGTTGTGTAAACGAAATGCCGTACGTGCTGGCTGTTGAAAAACTCGCCGGTATCGTAACGCCGGATCGCGTTAACACCATTCGCGTCATGCTGTCCGAATTGTTCCGTATCAACAGCCATCTGCTGTACATCTCTACGTTTATTCAGGACGTGGGCGCGATGACTCCGGTGTTCTTCGCCTTTACCGATCGTCAGAAAATCTACGATCTGGTGGAAGCGATTACCGGTTTCCGTATGCACCCGGCCTGGTTCCGTATTGGTGGCGTAGCGCATGATCTGCCGAAAGGCTGGGATCGTCTCCTGCGTGAGTTCCTTGACTGGATGCCAGCCCGTCTGGACTCCTATGTCAAAGCGGCGCTGAAAAACACCATTCTGATTGGCCGTTCCAAAGGCGTGGCTGCTTACAACGCAGACGACGCTCTGGCCTGGGGTACCACCGGTGCTGGCCTGCGCGCAACGGGGATCCCGTTCGATGTGCGTAAATGGCGTCCATACTCTGGCTACGAAAACTTTGACTTTGAAGTGCCGACCGGTGATGGCGTCAGTGACTGTTATTCCCGCGTCATGCTCAAAGTAGAAGAACTGCGTCAGAGCCTGCGTATTCTGGAACAGTGTTACAAAAATATGCCGGAAGGCCCGTTCAAGGCGGATCACCCACTGACCACGCCGCCACCGAAAGAGCGCACACTGCAACACATCGAGACCCTGATCACGCACTTCCTGCAAGTGTCGTGGGGGCCGGTCATGCCTGCGCAAGAATCTTTCCAGATGGTTGAAGCAACCAAAGGGATCAACAGCTACTACCTGACCAGTGACGGCAGCACCATGAGCTACCGTACCCGTGTCCGTACACCAAGCTTCCCGCATTTGCAGCAGATCCCGTCCGTAATCCGTGGCAGCCTGGTATCCGACCTGATCGTGTATCTGGGCAGTATCGACTTTGTAATGTCAGATGTGGACCGCTAACGATGACAGATATCAATAAAGACTCTGAAGTTCAGTACATCAATATCAGCGAGCCTGTTGTACCGCCGGTGTTTGTGCTGAGTGACGCTGAACGTGAAGCGATTGAGCACGAAAAACATCACTATGAAGATGCCCGTGCGGCCTCTATCGAAGCGTTGAAAATCGTGCAGAAAGCGCGTGGTTGGGTGCCGGACGGTGCTATCTACGCGATCTCCGATGTTCTGGGCATTCCTGCCAGCGACGTCGAAGGTGTGGCGACATTCTACAGCCAGATCTTCCGTCAGCCGGTCGGCCGCCATGTGATCCGTTACTGTGACAGCGTGGTGTGCCACATCACCGGTTATCAGGGGATCCAGGCCGCGCTGGAACAACAGTTGCACATCAAGCCGGGTGAGACGACCGAAGACGGGCGCTTCACCCTGCTGCCGACCTGCTGCCTCGGTAACTGTGACAAAGGCCCGTCAATGATGATTGATGAGGACACGCACAGCCATCTGACGCCGGAAGCGATCGGCTCGCTACTGGAGCGCTACGCATGACATATACCCCAAGACACATTGAACGCACACCGGAGATGCATCCGCTGACCTGGCGTATGCGTGACGACAAACAACCTGTCTGGATCGATGAATACCGTAGCAAAAACGGTTACGTCGGTGCGGAAAAAGCCCTTAAAGGCATGGCCCAGGAAGAAATCGTCAATCTGGTAAAAGACGCTGGCCTGAAAGGGCGCGGTGGCGCAGGTTTCTCCACGGGTCTGAAGTGGAGCCTGATGCCGAAAGACGAAAGCATGAATATCCGCTATCTGCTGTGTAACGCCGATGAGATGGAACCAGGTACGTATAAAGACCGATTGCTGATGGAACAAATGCCGCACCTGCTGGTGGAAGGCATGCTGATCTCCGCATTCGCGCTGAAATCTTACCGTGGTTACATTTTCCTGCGTGGCGAATATATCGAAGCTGCGGTGAACCTGCGCCGTGCGATTGCTGAAGCGACTGAAGCAGGTCTGTTGGGTAAAAATATTCTCGGCACCGGGTTTGATTTCGAACTGATTGTTCACACCGGGGCAGGGCGTTACATCTGTGGTGAAGAAACCGCGCTGATCAACTCCCTTGAAGGCCGTCGTGCTAACCCGCGTTCCAAGCCACCGTTCCCGGCATCTGCCGGTGCATGGGGTAAACCGACGTGTGTCAACAACGTCGAAACCCTGTGCAACGTACCAGCGATTCTTGAGCACGGTGTGGACTGGTACAAAGGTATTTCTGCGGGCAAAAGCGAAGATGCCGGCACCAAACTGATGGGTTTCTCCGGCCGGGTAAAAAATCCGGGCGTCTGGGAACTGCCGTTTGGGACTACCGCACGTGAAATTCTTGAAGAGTATGCCGGTGGCATGCGCGATGGCCTGAAATTCAAAGCCTGGCAGCCGGGCGGGGCGGGGACAGACTTCCTGACCGCCGATCATCTGGATTTGCCGATGGACTTTGCCAGTATTGGTAAAGCCGGCAGCCGTCTGGGGACTGCACTGGCGATGGCCGTTGACAATGAAATTGGCATGGTTCCGCTGGTGCGTAACCTGGAAGAATTCTTCGCCCGTGAGTCTTGTGGCTGGTGTACACCGTGCCGCGATGGTTTGCCGTGGAGTGTGAAGATCCTGCGTGCGCTGGAACGTGGTGAAGGCCAGCCAGGGGATATCGAAACTCTCGAACAGCTTTGCCGCCAGCTTGGCCCGGGCAAAACCTTCTGCGCACATGCGCCGGGTGCTGTGGAGCCATTGCAGAGTGCGATTAAATATTTCCGGGAAGAGTTTGAGGCGGGTATCGCCAAACAGCATTACAACAACGCGCGTGCGATTGCAGGCATTCAGCCAAACAATCTGCTGAAAGAGCGTTGGTAGTGAGGGCAACAGGCAGCGGACGTGAGCCCGCTGTGCGCGAATTCCCGGAACAAGGGACGCGCTGTCGAGTGATATACGCCAACCCGGCAAGAATTTTTGATTAACGCCCGCCGTCAGGCGGGCCACGTGGAAGCATGCTGACTATGGCTACGATTCATGTAGACGGCAAAGAATACGATGTAGACGGAGCGGACAACCTGTTACAGGCTTGCCTCTCTCTCGGCCTCGATATTCCTTATTTTTGCTGGCATCCGGCGCTGGGAAGCGTCGGCGCTTGCCGCCAATGTGCGGTTAAGCAATACCAAAATGCGGAAGACACGCGCGGTCGTCTGGTGATGTCATGTATGACACCAGCGTCTGATGGCACCTTCATTTCCATCGACGACGGAGAAGCGAAAGAATTCCGTGAAAGCGTCGTGGAATGGCTGATGACCAACCACCCGCACGATTGTCCGGTATGTGAGGAAGGCGGTAACTGTCACCTGCAGGATATGACAGTCATGACCGGCCACAGTATGCGCCGTTACCGCTTCACCAAACGTACCCACAACAACCAGGATCTCGGCCCGTTCATCTCACACGAAATGAACCGCTGTATCGCCTGTTATCGCTGTGTCCGTTACTACAAGGATTACGCGGACGGCACCGACCTGGGTGTTTATGGTGCCCACGACAACGTCTATTTCGGCCGTCCGGAAGATGGTCCGCTGGAAAGTGAGTTCTCCGGTAACCTGGTCGAAGTGTGTCCGACCGGCGTATTCACCGATAAAACGCACTCTGAACGTTATAACCGTAAATGGGACATGCAGTTTGCGCCAAGCATCTGTCAGCAATGTTCTGTTGGTTGTAACACCAGCCCGGGTGAGCGTTACGGCGAATTGCGTCGTATCGAAAACCGTTATAACGGTACCGTAAACCAAACTTAACTTCCTGTGCGACCGCGGTCGTTTCGGTTATGGCTACGTGAAC
>NZ_JYDF01000030.1:0-23961 GCF_003263525.1 Rahnella sp. NRRL B-41462
GCAGGGCTTTTGTCTTTTTGTTCTACGGATCAGCGATTAAGCACGCAATATTCAAACAAAAGGCCATCCTCAGGATGGCCTTTTCTGTTTCTGCGCTCTACTCATCAGTGATTAGAGCTTTGCGAGATCCCGATCCCTGTTTGTGACCGCACAAACTGAGGGTAGAAACGCTCCCTTTCTTTCTGTCCTTCCAGTGAGTTATCTGTAATCGAGAAGAACCAGGTACCGGCAAAAGCAACAATCATCGAGAACAGCGCGGGGTATTCGTAAGGATAAATGGGCTTAGCATGTCCTAAGATCTGGACCCAGATAGTTGGCCCGAGAATCATCAATATGACTGCTGTAAGTAATCCGAGCCATCCGCCAATCATTGCCCCGCGCGTTGTCAGTTTAGACCAGTACATTGAGAGCAGAATAATGGGGAAATTGCAGCTCGCAGCAATGGAGAACGCTAATCCAACCATGAATGCAATATTCTGTTTTTCAAACAGAATACCCAACGCGATGGCGACGATACCAAGCAGAACTACGGTGATCTTCGAAACCCTTAACTCATCACGTTCTGTTGCTTTGCCGTCCTTGATGACGCTCGCATACAGATCATGAGAGACCGCCGAAGCTCCTGCCAGCGTTAAGCCCGCGACCACCGCTAAGATTGTTGCGAAAGCCACGGCAGAGATAAATCCGAGGAAGAAACTTCCACCGACCGCATCCGCTAAATGCACGGCTGCCATATTATTACCGCCGAGTAATATACCGCTGGCATCTTTAAACGCCGGGTTTGAGCTGACCAGAACAATAGCACCGAAACCGATAATGAAGGTCAAAATGTAGAAGTAACCGATAAAGCCAGTAGCATAGAACACGCTTTTCCTGGCTTCTTTGGCATCATTGACGGTGAAGAACCGCATCAGAATATGGGGTAAACCGGCGGTACCGAACATCAGTGCGAGCCCCAGAGACAGAGCGGATATCGGATCTGAAACCAGTCCTCCCGGGCTCATGATTGCAATCCCTTTAGAGTGGACGGCGACCGCCTGAGTAAAGAGGGTATTAAAGTTGAAGCCGACAGATCTCATGACCATAATCGCCATGAATGTCGCACCGGCCAGCAATAGGATAGCTTTGATGATTTGTACCCAGGTCGTCGCCAGCATTCCGCCAAACAACACGTAGAGTACCATCAGGATCCCAACCAGGATCACTGCGACATGATAGTTAAGCCCAAACAATAGCTGGATTAACTTACCGGCACCGACCATTTGTGCGATCAGATAAAGCGCAACAACCACCAGCGAACCGCAGGCTGAAAGCAGCCGGATTGGTTTTTGTTTCAACCGGTATGACGCGACATCTGCGAAGGTATATTTCCCCAAATTACGCAGGCGTTCGGCAATCAGGAACAAAATGATTGGCCAGCCGATCAGGAAACCGATGGAATAGATCAGGCCATCATAACCGGAGGTATAAACCAGTGCGGAGATACCCAGGAAAGAAGCGGCAGACATGAAATCGCCAGCAATTGCCATACCGTTTTGCAGGCCTGTAATGCGGCCGCCAGCTGTATAGTAGTCCTGGCGGGACCGTGTACGCTTTGCTGCCCAATAGGTGATATATAAAGTCGCGCCAACAAACAGCACGAACATTACGATAGCTTCAATATTAAGAGGCTGACGTTTAACTTCCCCGGCGATGCCCTCCGCAGCAAGCAAACTGAACGGGAAGGCGAGGGATAGCATCAGTAAAAGAAGAGAGCCGCGACGTGCGATCATGGCTGCACCTCGCGGATAATATCTGCCGTCAGGCGGTCAAACTCGCCGTTCGCGCGAATGACGTAAATTCCTGTCAGCACGAAGGAAATCACGATCAGCCCCACGCCCACGGGAATGCCGCGGGTGATGGTGGCACCGTCATAGAGAGGTGTTCCCAGCCACTGTGGATCGAACGCAATCAGTAAAATGAAAGCGACATACAGAACCAGCGTGATGCCTGACAGCAGCCAGGCAAAACGACTGCGTTTTTGCACCAGTTCCCTGAAGCGCGGATTACTTACAACTCTCTGATAAATGAGATCATTCATCTCAGTGACTCCTGTGAGGCATTGATAGAGTTCACCGCGCCAGGGCGGTGAAAAATTACGACGGCACTTTCATTGATTGTTTTTCTTCCAGCAATTTATCGACTACGCCCGGATCCGCCAGCGTAGAGGTATCTCCCAGATTGCTTGTGTCTCCGGCTGCAATTTTGCGCAGAATACGACGCATAATTTTGCCGGAACGGGTTTTTGGCAACGAATCAGTCCAGTGAAGAATGTCAGGCGTGGCAATGGACCCTATCTCTTTACGCACCCAGTTGCGTACTTCGGTATAGAGTTCCGGTGACGGTTCTTCGCCGTGATTCAGTGTGATGTAGGCGTAAATAGCCTGACCTTTAATGTTATGCGGAATACCCACAACGGCAGCTTCTGCAATTTTAGGGTGAGAAACTAATGCTGATTCAATTTCAGCCGTCCCAAGGCGATGGCCGGAAATATTGAGCACGTCATCAACACGGCCTGTTATCCAGTAATAACCGTCTTCGTCACGACGCGCACCGTCACCGCTAAAGTACATATTTTTAAACGTGGAGAAATAGGTCTGCTCGAAACGTTCATGGTCACCAAACAGTGTACGCGCCTGACCCGGCCAAGAATCGGTGATGACCAGATTGCCTTCGCATGCTCCTTCCTGAGGAACGCCTTCGTTGTCTACCAGAGCAGGCTGAACACCGAAGAACGGCCGCGTTGCCGAACCCGCTTTCAGCTCAGTGGCACCCGGCAGCGGGGTTATCATGAAACCGCCGGTTTCGGTTTGCCACCAGGTATCGACAATCGGGCACTGGCTGTTACCAATAGTCCTGTAGTACCACTCCCAGGCTTCCGGGTTAATCGGTTCGCCAACTGACCCCATGATCCGCAGTGAAGCACGGCTGGTGCCCTCAATGGCTTTATCCCCTTCAGCCATCAGTGCGCGGATCGCCGTAGGTGCGGTATAGAGGATATTTACCTTGTGTTTATCAATAACCTGCGCCATACGGGCCGGTGTCGGATAATTTGGTACACCTTCAAACATCAGGCTGATGGCTCCGCACGCCAGCGGGCCGTAGAGCAAATAGCTGTGGCCCGTTACCCAGCCGACATCGGCCGTACACCAGTAGATATCGCCATCATGATAGTCAAAGGTGTATTTGAAGGTCAGGGCCGCATAGACCAGATAACCGCCCGTGGTATGCAATACGCCTTTCGGTTTACCCGTGGAGCCGGAGGTATAAAGGATGAAAAGCGGATCTTCTGCTTTCATTTCTTCGGGCGGACAATCTGCAGAAATGCCTTCAATTGCATCATGCCACCAGATGTCACGACCCTCTTTCCATTCCCCCTGTTTGCCGGTGCGTTTGAAAATGATGGAATGTGTGATGCTGGTGACCGACGGGTTTTTCAGCGCATCATCCACATTTTGTTTCAGCGGAATGGTACGTCCGGCGCGCAGACCTTCGTCGGCGGTAATCACCAGCCTGGCATTGGAATCGATAATGCGACCGGCAACAGCTTCCGGGGAGAAACCGGCGAAGATAACGGAATGCACAGCACCGATACGGGCACAGGCCAGCATCGCGACAGCCGCTTCCGGTACCATAGGCATGTAAATAGCGACAACATCCCCTTTCTTAACGCCCAGGCCCTTTAAGACGTTAGCAAACTGACAAACATCATTATGAAGCTGTTTGTAGGTGACATGTTTATTCTCGGCTTTCGGGTCATCACCTTCCCAAATCAGCGCGGTCTGATCGCCTTTGTCGCTTAAATGACGATCCAGACAGTTAGCTGCAAGATTCAGAGTGCCATCCTCAAACCAGCGAATATCGATATTCCCCGGCGCAAATGAAGTGTTTTTCACTTTTGTGAAAGGCTTAATCCAGTCGAGCACTTTGGCCTGTTCACCCCAAAATGCGTCAGGATCTTCGACAGACTGTTGATAATACTGCTGATATTTCTCAGGTGTGATCAGGGTACGCTCTGCTATGGAGGCAGGAATAGGGTGCTTATAAACATGGCTCATGGTTTTTCTCCTTTAATTTGTTAATGATATGTCAATAAAAGGTTGGGTGTAGTTTGCGGTATGCCTTTGTTTGTTTTCTGGGGGACAGATCACGCAAGCGGAGAAAAAACAGCAGGATATATTCATTCGTCATGCGGAGCAGTCCACATAAGTCTGGGAAGCTCAGGAGAGAGTGGGAAAGAGATAAAGTTAAAAAATATGATTCTTAATGTGATTATTTGGTTAAATAAAGCTTAACTCAGGGTTTGGTGTGGAAATTTTCTTATCTATTACGGAACATTTAATATCAGATATTTTAACCTCTGAGTTAATTTCCTTTCATAAATCGCATGTTTAAAGATTAATCTGAGAGTAAAACTCTTAATATTTGCAATCGGCAAATTATTATAACGTTAAATTTAAAATATCAGTATATTGATCTGGCAAGAGAGGGTGCTCTCTTCGGTACAGCGAAAAATATCGCTTAATAGCTGCTTAATGCTTAATAGCTACCGTTAAATCTCAAGGACTTATTATGTTTAACGCCAAAAGAAAGACACTGGTTATTGCTTTATCTGCCTTTATTTCTGCATCAGCTTTTGCAGATGATACAACGCCTCCGACAGGAGCTGATCAAGGTTCAGGCCGTATTCATTTCACCGGGACGGTTATTAACGCACCTTGCTCAATTGCCGCAGGTGATGAAGACATTAATGTAAACATGGGGCAGGTCGCGAATAAGGTGCTCGAAAGCGGCAATAAATACTCTCAAAACGTGAATTACACCATTCATTTGCAAGATTGTGACCTGACCGCACAGACGGCGGGCACTGTTCAATATCCGGCTATGTCCAAAGTCGCCGTTTCTTTTGCGGGTACGCCTGACAGCAGCGCCGCTGAACTACTGGCCAACACCGGCAGCGCGAAAGGCGCAGGCATCCGCCTGATTGACGCCAACGGTGACCTGCTGAAAGTGGGTGACACCTCTAAAGATATTAACCTGGTCACAGGGAATAATGAGCTGGTATTCGCCGCACGCGTGGAAGCCAATTCTCAGCCTGTTTCAACCGGTACGATCGTTTCTCAGGCAACTTATGCCCTGAACTACAAATAAATATCGCTGCTATTTAGGGGAGTTTTCTCCCCTTTATTTTTTGGCTGTGCCAGCGCCAGGGATTGGTGTGGATTACTATTTTAGTAAGAAGTGATTTTATTATGTCGTTTGCGATGAATAGAACATCGGCTGAAATCAAGAATGTCCTGTGGTTTATTTTTCTTCTGTCAGGATGCTTTATTTCAGTCAGAAGCTTCGCAGTAGAATTTAACGTTAACTTCATTGATTCTGCCGATCGCAATAATGTCGATCTGTCACGATTTCAGGTAGCCGATTATATCGCGCCCGGTGAATACCTGCTGGATGTGGTGCTCAATGGCCGCACGTTCGGCGAACAAAGCGTGATTCACTATATTCCCACTGCGGATAAGAAAAATAGCCGCCTGTGTTTACCGCCGGTACTGGTGGATAAATTCGAACTCACTAAAGACGCGCGCGAAAAGCTGACTTTGTGGCATCACGGTGAATGCACATCTCTCGATCAGCAGCAGGAAGTCACCGCACGTTACGATCAGGAAAAACAAACGCTGAATATCAGCATTCCCCAGGCCTGGCTGACCTTTCACGATCAAAACTGGGTGCCGCCCTCACAGTGGGATGATGGCGTCAACGGCGCATTGCTCGATTACAACCTGCTCGGCAGCCGATACATGCCGCAGTCCGGCGACAGCACCACCAGTTTCAGCAGTTACGGCACCACCGGTTTTAACCTCGGGCCGTGGCGCGCCCGTGCCGATTATCAGTATTCTTCGTCGCGCACGTCCGGCGCGCCCGCCAGTGATAAATTCACCTGGACGCAAACCTATCTGTATCGTGCGCTGCCTTCTGTGGGCGCACGCCTGACCGGCGGGCAGACCTATTTAAGCTCAGATATTTTCGATTCATTCCGTTTTCTCGGTGTTTCACTCAACAGCGATCAGCGCATGTTGCCTCCGTCGCTGCGAGGTTATGCGCCGCAAGTCACCGGCATCGCCAAAACCAATGCCAAAGTGAGTATCAGTCAGAACGGGCGGGTGATTTATCAGACCAACGTGTCACCGGGCCCATTTGTGGTTCAGGATCTGACCGAAGCGGTACAGGGCGCGCTGGATGTCAAAATCGAAGAAGAAAACGGTAGCGTGACGACTTATCAGGTGACCACCGCGACCATTCCGTTCCTGACCCGCAAAGGCCAGGTGCGTTTCAAAACCGCAATGGGCAAACCGACCACCGGCAGCAGCAATCACGTCTTGCAGCCGGGTTTTTACAGCGGCGAAATGTCCTGGGGTGCGCTGAATGATTTCTCGCTTTACGGCGGTCTGATCAGCACCACCGGTAACTATCAGGCGCAGGCCATCGGCGTCGGGCAAAACCTGCAAAAACTCGGTGCCGTATCTTTTGATGTCACGCGTTCCTCGGCGACCGTACCGGTGGCAGGGAAACAAACCGGGCTGAGTTACCGCGCCAACTACTCCAAGCGGTTTGACTCGACCGGCAGCCAGATTACGTTTGCCGGATACCGCTTCTCGGAAAAAACGTTTATGTCGTTCAGCCAGTACCTCGACAAGGTGAACGGCGACGGTTATTCCCGCGATGACAAACAAACCTACACCGTGACGGCAAATCAGTACCTGCCGTGGCCGGCGATCACGCTCTATCTCTCTGCTACCCACAAGGTCTACTGGAATGAGAGTGCGAGTAACAATTACAGCGTGTCGGTCAGCAAGATTTTCGATATCGGCCGCTTTACCGGCATTTCTGCGACGTTTTCCGCCAGCAAGCTGAACTACCGCGATACCGATGAAAATCAGATGTTTCTGTCGCTCAGTTTGCCGTTGTCTTCCGGGCAACAGATCAGCTACGACGCACAGCAGGATTCGCAAAGTGGTTACTCGCAAACGGCGTCGTATTACAACAGCCAGGATCCGAACAATAGCTGGCGCGTGGGCGCGGGCGGGAGCAGCCCGGATCTGCAAAAAGGTAACGGTGTGTTCCGCGCCAACTATCAGCATATGTCGCCGTACGGTCAGTTCGGTGCGAACGGCAGCGTGAAAAATAACGATTACCGCTCAGTGAATGCCAACTGGTACGGATCGTTTACTGCGACAGCGGCAGGCGCAGCATTGCATCAGAGCAGCGCCGGCAGCGAGCCACGCATGATGGTATCAACCGGCGTGAAAGGCATTCCGATCAGCGACGGTGCGTCAGTGACCAACGATTACGGCATTGCTGTTGTGAATGGCGTGTCCAGCTACCAGACCTCCGATATCCGCGTTGATGTGAATAATTTGCCGGATGACGTGGAAGTTTACAGCTCGGTGGTCAGCAAAACCCTGACGGAAGGTGCAATAGGCTTTCGCAAAATCCGCGCCATTAAAGGTGAACGCCTGATGGCGGTAATACGCCTCGCTGATGGCAGCCACCCGCCGCTGGGCGCCGCCGTTACCGACAACAGTTCCGGGTTTGAAGCGGGCCTGATTGGCGACAGTGGTCTGGCGTACCTGGCCGGAGTATCCGGCGAGAAATCCCTGACTGTTCGCTGGGGAGACGGGCAGCAATGTCAGATCCAGGTGCCACCGCAGCCCGTGACATATTCAGGGCAGGTATTGCTGCCCTGCACTTAATAATTTAAACGCTTTCAACAAAGCAGATCAGGAAAGGAATAATCCGATGAACAGGTATTTTTTGCGTTTTGGGGCAGCATTACTGCTGATGATTGGCATGACTTATCCGACTTTCGCCGCCGTCAATCTGGACCGGACACGCATCATCTATAACGCCAGTGATAAATCCGTCAGCGTGATGCTGGAAAACCAGAGCAAAGATCTACCGTATCTTGCGCAGGTCTGGCTGGAGAACGAGCAGGGCGAAAAAATTACCTCTCCGCTGGTGGCGTTGCCGCCGATGCAGCGCATTGATGCTGGCCAGAAAAGCCAGATCCGCATTTTGCAGTTACCCGAAACCGCCGGTCTGCCGAAAGATCGCGAATCGCTGTTTTACTTTAACGTGCGTGAAGTGCCGCCAAAAAGTGACATGGCGAACGTGATGCAGGTGGCGATCCAAAGCCGCGTGAAGCTGTTTTTCCGTCCGGTGGAACTCAGGAAGCTGGTGAAAGGTCACTGGCAGGAACAGCTTCAGGTTGCCCGTCTCAGTGATGGGCTAAAACTGACCAATCCGACACCGTTTTATATCACTGTCGGCTATCTGGGCAAAGACAACAAAGGCAATATCCCTGGTTTTGACAGCGTGATGCTCGCACCGTTCGCCAGCGAAAATCTCACCGGCAAGCAGTACGTTAGCCAGCAATACAGTCTGGGTTACATGGATGATTACGGCGGTTTGCAGGTGAACGAGTACAACTGCCAGACACAACAATGTCAGCGCATCAGCAAAGACGCAAAACGCTAAGGAGTGGTGATGGCTGGTATTGACAGATTTCAGGCGGGTCGGATGGTATTTCTCCTGCTGCTGTTGTTTTTTTCCCGCAGTGCACTGGCGCTCGATTGTGTCGAAAAAGGTACCGGTATTGTGGACAAACCGGCTATTCCCGTCGGGCAACTGGCGATCCCGGCGAACGTGCCAGCAGGCACGAAAGTCTGGGAATCCAATGACATCAATGTCACGGCCTATTGCGACAATGTGCTGGGCTCGATCATTGATGTGGTGCATTTCTATTTTAATCCCAAATCACAGTCGATTGGTGAAGGGTTGCTGCTGGGCGTCAGTTACAACGGGCAGGATCTGGAGCAGAACGAACAGCGTCTGAGTACCAACAGTACGCCGATCAAAAAAGGTCAGAATGTGACGGTGAATGTCACGTTCCGTCTGTATATCAAAGTCAGCGGAAATGCGCCTTCCAGCGGACATTATCAGGGGGCCGACCAGTTTACGGTTTTCCAGCTTGACGGCAGCCGCGGGATTAACAAAACGCCGGGCGCAAAAAATCTTAAATACAACCTTTCAGGATTACAGGGGATCCGCTTTCTGGCCTGTGGCTCTGATCTGAAAGTCTATCCTGAGTCTCAGATTGTCGATTTTGGTGCAATTCAAAGTACCACGTTGTCCCGATCGTCCGGCGTTTCACTGCCGTTTGCCATTAAAGCGGTAAAACAAGGGTGCCTTGACAACTTCTCGCTGCAGGCGGAGTTTTCCACCGCCAGCCCACTGCTGGACAACACCGCGATTGACCTGTCCAACGGCGCGAAGCTGATGCTCTATAACGACCAGGATAAAGCCATCACTTTCAACCGCTATGATGACTTTGCTGAGCTGAACAATGTGAATGAAGTCACCAAAAACTTTACGGCAAAACTGAGTGCGATTCCGGGGAAAACGCTTTCTCTCGGGCAGTTTGACGCATCCGTGATCGTCAAGATCAACTACTACTGACGACGGCTTAAGGAAAGGAGGAAGGCTATGCTAAGAACGGCAAAATTGCGGGCGCAGGCGCTCGAGGAACCGGTTTATAAGGTCCAGGCACCGGAGCTCATCGCAGAGACTCACATTCATGCCCTGCTGCAAACCCTGCGTGAAGATGCTGGACTGAGTAAGACAGAACTGGCCAGACGGCTGGGCATCACGCCACCAGCGATTACCCGTCTTGAGAAGCGGCCGGCTCAGGCCAGTTTTTGTACCTTGTCGCGTTACGCCCAGGCTTGCGGGTTTCATCTGTACCTCTACTATAAATAAGTGAGTTACTAAATGTATTTGTATTCAAAGACTTTTTTTGAATACACACAATGCAATCGGAGACTGGTTGCTTTCAATCAACAGGGTGCTGTTATCGTATTTCTTCAGTACCAGCGTGTCAGTATGGCCGGTCAGAAAAAAACTGTTTATCAGCAGGAGAGACGAAATCTGCCAGTCCATATTGTCTACACTGTCGATATTAATCTGACTGCTGGTGAGCGAATACGTACTGGAGTTTGTGCTAACGTGAATATAGTCATAATAAATGTTTCTCAGCAATGTTTTCCGTTGAATAACAATCCCATTTTTGTCATACAAATAACCCGTTCCACTGAGTGAAACTAAAATTTTGTGGTTGTCAAGAAAACTGAAGTAGAGTGCGGCCACCAGTTTTGCGGTTTGATTATCATATTGTGCTTCTATGATCATATTTCCACGGCAAGGTATATTAACAGGGAATGCTTCCCGGTTCTTTTGGACGAAAAAACCATACAGGGTAAAGAGTAATATAAATACAGCCGGGATGAACGGGAGGAGGATGCTCTTCTTTCCCTGAAAAATACGTTTTCTATCACTGAACATGCGTGGTCCTGTCATTTGTATAATAGCTTATGCAAATGTTAGCTTTATAATTATCATCGGTAATGCACTGCGCCATAAAATCACGTACTGAGCCAGTATTGATGGGCGAGGTAAAACGCTCACTTTGGAATATGAAAATATCTCCTGGTTTGCAGGTAATATTATTTTTTTGCAGAAATGTCCCGGCCAGTTGAATAAATTCGCGCTTACGGGACGAAATGACGGGCGCGGTTGAATACAAATCACAGGCACCCAGCCTGGCAATTTTCAGCTCTGTTTTCGGATCCTGTAAATCGTTGTACATAATGAAAAATGCCCACACAGTCAAGACTGCCGCCACAAGCAGGCTTATCATAAAGCCAGAGGGGCGATTTTTTATCCTCTTTTCAGGTTGCGTTTTTAGCTGAAGTGATGCTGCCGTCGGCGCGATGATCTCTTCCTTTTGCTCTGTTTCAGTCAGCCGGTTTTCCGGTGTTTTGTTGACCTGCACGTTGTGAACCTGAATTTTCTCCTCAGGAGGTTCATGCATGAGGTAAGGTTCAATAATGATTTCTTTACGGATAGTAAAACCGACCTTGGGCACGGTAACGATAAATTCATCAGGGTAACCCAAAGTGACCACTACTTTGCGTAATTTGCTGACGCAGTGATTAAGATTATTATTACTTGCTATCAGTCCGTAGTCATCCCAAACTTTTTTAAAAAATATTTCACGCTCAACAACGATACCCTGTTGTTCTATTAACAATAATAATATCCTGCGCGCAGGATTAGAAATGGCGATCTTGTTTTCTGAATCACCCGCTAATGAAAGTGTGTTATCTTCAGGGTTGAAGACTATTAGATTTTCAATCAGATAATTCATGTGCATTTCACGCCTCCCTGTTAAGAATATCCTGCCTCCACACATGCTTCATGCAATGAGAACAATGCGCACCCGGCGCGCATTCTTGATTTATATCTCACGCATCAGGTCAGTCAGTATAAACCGTTCTATTTCAAAAACAGATTTCTGTCGTAAATGTTTACAGAGCAGTCGTTCGAAATGTAATGGCGGAAAGCGTGGGGGGGAAAGCATATAAATCACGTACGGATTTTTAGTAGTACGTGATTTTTGATTTATTGCTGCAGATACGGGCCGACAATGTCGATGTGCTGCTGAGAGAAGTCGACAGCAATACGGGCACCCAGAGGAAGCGTTAACATCGGATGGGTATGGCAGCAGTCGAAGCCATCAACCAGCGGAATGTCTTGTCCGTTCAGCACTTCCAGCAGCACATCCGCCGGTTGCCTTCCTGTCCCCGCATTATCGAACAATTCGTGTTTGCCGAGCAGAATAGCGCTCACACGGTCGAAAATTCCGTTCAGTTTCAGCATTGAGAAAGAGCGCTCGATGGTCGCGATATTGTGCAAGCTGTCTTCGATAAACAAAATATCGCCCTGACGGATTTCCGGCATATAAGGGCTGCCCCAGATGCCAGACAACGTATTCAGATTTCCGCCGATGACGCGCCCCTCGATGCGTCCCTTGCCGCGAAAGCGGCAGGTATTGGCGTACAACGTTTTCGCCCTGACCGGCGTGACATCATTCCAGTTGAGTTTTTCGTCCGTCCAGTGCTGCGGTAAAGCATAGCGATAAGGCTCAGAGCGGCGGGTCATCAGGATGTCAGCAAAAGACGCGTAGGTTTCATCAACCAGCGGCGGAAATTCGCCGAAAGAAGCCACCAGCGCCGGACCGTAAAAGGTGATCAATCCTGTTTGCGCATAAATCCCGGCCAGCAATGCGGTCGTGTCGGAATACCCGATGATGATTTTCGGATCAGTACGCAGCGCATCGTAATCCAGATAAGGCAGCAGGGAGTTAGTGTTGTTACCGCCTATCGACGACATTACACAACGCACCTGCGGATCACGGATCAACTGATTCAGTTCTTCGGCACGTGCCTGAATGGAGCCGGAGCGATAGTGATCATATTGTCCGGTCATTGTGCCGGCTTTCAGCACAAATCCTTTATCTTCAAGGAATTTCTTCCCGCGCAGATAACGGTTAGGGGCGGTGGCAGTCACCGGTGATGACGCAGAGAAAAAACCAATGGTATCGCCGGTTTTCAATGCAGGGGGGAACAGCGAAAGTTCTGACGAGGGCATTTTACATCCTATAAATCTGCTCAATGTTCAACCTGCAATGTATCAATTCAATTGCAGGTTGAACAGGGGCCTTACAGGATACACCGGAGGATTAATGACCGGCGGCGATTTCTTCCGCGGGCGCTTTTTTGCCAAACAATTCATTCACTTTGTTCTGGCGTACCAGAATAGCCATTGCAATCACACCGACGATCGCCAGGCCACTTGAGAGGATGAAGGCTGACTGATATCCCCCGCCGTACTGGATTAAAAATCCGGTAATGCTCGGGGATAAAATCCCGGCCAGATTCGCCAGTAAATGCACGAAACCGCCTGCGGTCCCGATACGGTGCGCCGGAACGATATCCTGCAACAATGACCAGCACGCCTGTGGCGTCATATAAGCAAAAATACTGGCGACGGTAATCAGCGCCACGGCGCCTGCGGTGTTGCGGGTATAAGCCGTCATCAGCACACAACCGGCAGCAATAATCAGACCGGCGAAAATCACCGCTTTGCGTGAGAAGAGGAAATTACCGCTACGACGGTAGAGAATATCGGCGACAATCCCGCCACCGATGAAACCCGCAGTCGCGCCCAGCCAGGGCAGAATACCGATAATGCTCATGCTCTTAATGTCGAGATGCTGGAAGTCAGTGAGATAGCTTGGCAGCCATGACAGGAAGAAATACTGAATGTAGTTGAAGCAGAAAAAGGCTGCAGCCACCCCCAGCACCGGTTTGGAAAAAACGTAATACCACAAGCTGTGCGCATCATTTTCTCTGGCGCCGTTTGTCACCGGTGTCGCCGGGCGGTCGCTGGCAATCAGACGTTTTTCTTCCTCTGAGACCCGCGGATGCTGCTCTGGCTTATCGCGGAAAAAGGTCATCCATGCCGCCAGCCAGACAAAGCCCAGTGCAGCAATCACCACGAAGGCGATGCGCCAGCCGAAATGCAACCCGACCAGCCCGACAATCGGCGCGGCGATGGCGGCCCCCAGTGGCTGCCCCGCATTGGTGAAGCCGACCGCGCGGCCGACTTCCTTGCGCGGAAACCAGTTGGAAATTGATTTGTTGGTGGTGGTGCCCATCGGGCCTTCGCCGATACCAAACATGACGCGCACGACCAGTAAATGCGCGAAACCGGTGACCAGTGCTGTTGCGCCGCAAAATACGGACCAGAACGCAGCAGCGAAGGCGAAGACTTTTCGCGGGCCAAACTTGTCTGCACTCCACCCGCCAATAAAGCAAAACAGGCAGTAGCCAATAAAGAAGGCGCTGAACAAAATCCCCATCTGGGCATCATTGATATGCAGGTCGCCTTTGATCAGTGGCGCCATCACCGATAACGCCGCGCGGTCGAGATAATTGAGCATGCCGGCAAAGAACAGCAGCAGGGCGATGACCACCCGATAATTGGATTTACGCATGTGCGGCCTCCGCGGTCAGAGAAAGGGTTTTCGAGCTGATGAGGTACTTCTGTATGATGGAAAGTGATGGCTCAAAACCTAGCCCCGGCGTATCCGGCAACAGCATATGCGGTTCAAAATTCAGTTGTGAATAAAGCGTTTCCTGCCACTGAATGTAAGGCACTTCCAGACTCACGCTGTCGTCGAGCGTAGCGACCAGTTGGGCGGTGGCCATCAGGCCGGCACCGTAATAAAAACAGTGCGGAACAACGCGGATGTGGTATTGCTTCGCCAGCGCAAACACTTTCAGCATGGCGGTGATCCCGCCGACTTTACTGACGCTGGGCTGTGCGACGTCAATCGCGCCGTGTTCGAAATGCTCCACAAAGCCCTGAACGCCTGCTGCATTCTCGCCTGCGGCAATACGGGTTCCTTGTTTTCGCACTTCCGCCAGACCGGCTAAATCATCCGGTGGCCAGACCGGTTCTTCCAGCCATCCCAGATTCAGAGAACGTAAAGCCTGCGCCTGTTGCGAGGCTTCTGCCACGTTCCACGGACAGTTCACATCAACCATCAGTTCAGCATCGGCAGGCAGTATTTCTCTGGCGGCGGCAATGGCCGGATAAGCCGTTTCATGCAATTTTATGGCGCGGAATCCCGCCTGCCAGGTACTCAGCACTTTTGCCGCCACACGTTCAGGATGATTGCCATAACTGACCAGGCTGGCGTAAACCCCGATTTTTTGACGTTTCGCCCCCAGCAATTGCCAAAGCGGCTGCTTCCATGCTTTCGCCAGCAAATCCCATAGCGCAATATCCACAGCTGAAAGGGCAAACATCACGGGACCGGTGCGCCCGAAAGCATGAAAGTTCACCTCGGCCTGCTGCATCAGTGCAGCAATTTCCTCAGGACTTTCCGGGCAGGTTTGGCCGAGAAAAAATCGCCCGACTAAACCGTTCATCGCGGTTTCGGTGAGCGGATTACAAAGATGACCGAAACCTTCCCCCCAGCCGTGTAAGCCGCTGTCGGTCGTGATTTTGATCAGTAGTGTTTCCATTCTGGTGAGTTCGGGAGATGCCGCGTTATAGGCATCCGTCTGTATCTCTGGTGTTTTATCCCTGTCGCTGCTGAATGGAATCGCAACGCGCAATACCTCAATTTTGGTTATTTTCATGAGACATTCCTGTTTTATAGGGCCTTGAGGAAACTGATCAGGCTAAGGAATCAGTCTAAAACGCAGGGATATGACCGTTAACGGACGTTGGCCTAACTTTTAAGCAGAATTGAACGGGAGTTTTGTGCAAATGAATGAAGGGATGAGAAGTGAATCACGAAAGGGTAAATACGTAAGATTTAAAAAGCAAAAAACCCGCCATAGGCGGGTTTCTTTAAATATGGTGCCCGGACTCGGAATCGAACCAAGGACACAGGGATTTTCAATCCCTTGCTCTACCGACTGAGCTATCCGGGCAACGGGGCGCATTAAACCGTATTGGGCCTGAGCCGTCAACGGGTTTGTTATCTAAAATACATAAAAGCCGTTTGTTTGCTGCCTTTTCATTCAAAAAGGATGAAATCGCCGGGCAGCAATGGGGGGAAGTCAGGAAAGTGCACCATGTTCACGGCAGCGGGCGATGTTCAGCACATCCTCTGCCAGACGGCGTGCGACTTCCACATCGTTCAGTTGGCGTTTAACGAGCAGTTTACTCAGGCAGCCTTCGAGGATCAGTTCCATCTGCTGAGCGACCATTTCCGGGTCATCCGAGCCCATTTCCTGCAAAAGCGACAAGGTGTAGTCGTAGGAGGCCCGTTTCTGCTGTTGAGCCAGCTGATGAATGGGCGCCTCGCTGTCAGGGAAAAACGTGCAAGCTGCGATAAACAGACATCCAGGATAGCGCTGCTGCCGCACCTGCTCATCCAGAACTTTATAGCGCGCCAGCAATTTCTGTGGCGCTGAAAGAGACTCATCCAGCATCAGCTGACGACGCCAGATATCAATCTGTTCGCCGTGATAACGCAGACTGTCATACAGCAGGGCTTCGGCATCCGGCCAGAAACGGCGTAATTCACTGAGCGGGACATCGACCAGTTCGGCGACCGTTTCCAGTGACAATGTTGCAAGGCCACGTTGTTCCAGGAAATTAAGGGTTTTATCGAGAACTTGTTCACGTAGCACGTTTGCCTCCTCACAATTCGCGTACTTCAAAGTGTAGTGTCGTTTAAGGGTGAGTTTTCTGCAAATGCGCGCTGAACTCCGCTGCATCCATAAAACCCGTCACCCGTGACTGTGGCAACTCATGACCATCAGGCCCGAAGAACAAAATTGTCGGCAGGCCCAGAACATTCAGACGTTCTAATAACGCTTTCTGCTCAGGGGAATTCTGGGTGACATCTGCCTGCAGCAATAAGGTATCCGTCAGTTCATTCTGCACGTCTGGCGCTGAGAAGGTATATTTTTCGAACTCTTTACACGCCACGCACCAGTCAGCGTACAAATCCAGCATAACGCGTTTGCCCTGCGCGCCCTGCAGGGCAGCGTTCAGTTCACCGACATTATGGATTTTCTGGAAATTAAGTGCGTGTACCTGTGTTGTCGTGTTAGCGGCTGGCGCAAATGCCCAGTCCTGCAAAGGACGGCTGACGATCAGCGCCGCGGCCAGGAAAAGTAATTGCAGCGTCCGCACCATGCCGCGCTGGCTTTTCAGGCTGAGCAGGAATGCCCAGCCGAAGAACGCCATGCCGAGCAGGCTCCATAAACGCAGCCCCCAGATATCGCCAATCACACGTTCGAGTAAAAATACCGGCAGTGCCAGAATGACAAAGCCAAATCCTTCTTTGACGTATTGCATCCACGGCCCACTGCGGGGCAGTAATTTGTTGCCGAACATCGTCACAATAATCAGCGGAATGCCCATCCCCAGCGCATACAGATACAGCGTGCCAGCCCCCGCCAGCAGATTCCCGCTCTGGGCGATATACAGCAGGATCGCGCTGAGCGGCGCGGTGGTGCAGGGAGAACAAATCAACCCGGCCAGTGCGCCCATAATAAAGACGCCGGGCAGCGAGCCGCCTTTTTGCTCGTTACTCCATAAAGCCAGCCGGGTCTGGACGGCAGAAGGCAGTTGCAGGCTGAACGTGCCAAACATCGACAGCGCCAGAACAATGAACATCACCGAAAGCACAATCAGTACCCACGGACTTTGCAACGCCGCCTGGAACTGCAAGCCTGCCGCAGCGACCACCATACCAAGCAGTGTGTAAGTCAGCGCCATGCCCTGAACGTAAACCAGCGCCAGCAGGAAAATTCGCTTCATGCTGTGAGGGCGCTGGCGCCCGAGAATAATGCCGGAAATCAGCGGATACATCGGCAGTACGCAAGGCGTAAAGGCAATACCGATGCCGATCAGCAAGGCCCACAGCGGAGAAAACGGCAGTGGTGTGGATGGCTTTTCAGGCGTCGCGATAACCGGTGCGGATGCTGTATCCGCAGCCGGCGTGCTGACACGCGTCGGTTCCGTGACGGCACTCAGCGGCACGTCACGAGTTTCCGGCGGATAGCAGAATCCTGCGGCGGCACATCCCTGATAGGTCACCCGAACGGTTGCATCCGCGCTGGCCTGACGGAGAGGGATCGTCAGATGCAGGGCATTCTCATAAACTTCGCTGTCACCGAAAAACTCATCATGATGATCACGGCCTTTGGGCATCAGAAACGCCGCGAGCTGAGCATTCTTCGGTTCCAGCTCAATCTTGCTGCGATATAAATAATAGCCGTCACGGATTTGCCAGTTCAGTTTGAGGTCGTGACCTTGCTGCTGGAAATCAAAACTGAATGCCTGATCGACGGGGACAAACTGTGGCGCGGCGGGTTTGCCAAATAAAGAGGCATTCGCCTGAAACGGCAAAAGACTCAGGCTGCACAGCAGGAAGAAAATTCGAAGAATGCGGTGATCCATGCGGAGTAAAGTTCTCTTTGTCGCGGCAGATGAACAGCCACTGAGTGAATCGACAGAAGATGCGCACGGCGTCATGCCATAGCGCGTTAATGAATTGTGAGTATACCCTGAGCAATCCCTGAGCAGAAAGCCCCGAGTGCTTAACGGGGGCCGCAGCCCCCGGAAAACTGTCAGAGAATAATACTGCCGAAACCAAATCCAAAAACTACAGACAGGAACACGCCAATCGTGCCGGGAATAAAGAATGGATGGTTGAAGACGAAGCGCCCGATGCGGGTGGTGCCGGTGTCATCCATCTGCACAGCGGCAACCAGCGTCGGATACGTCGGCAGAATGAATAAACCGGAAACAGCGGCAAAAGAACCCACGGCGGTCAGCGGCGACACACTCAGTGCCAGCGCCATTGGCAGCAGGGCTTTGGTCGTGGCGGCCTGCGAATACAACAGCGCAGAGCTGAAGAAGAAAATCACTGCCAGCAGCCACGGATGCGCCTGAATCAGGCCACCTGCGGTTTCTTTGATCCAGCCGAGATTGGCCTGCACAAAAGTGTCACCCAGCCAGGCCACGCCGAGGATACAAATACAGGCGCTCATGCCGGATTTAAACGTGCTGGAGGTCAGAATGGCGTCGGTATCAATGCTGCACAGCAAGGTGATTAACGTGGCGACACTGAGCATGATAATCAGGATGGCGCTGTTGGTGGTCATCACCGGTTGCGCAACCCAGCCCAGGCTCGGGCTGTTAATAACCGCATAAGCGACCACTGTCAGTACGCCGAGCAGGAACAGCAACACCGAGAGTTTGGCGCCGCGTTTGATTTCCAGCACTTTATCGCCACGCAGTTGGATCAAACCTTCTTCATACCGTTTGAGATAAACCGGGTCATTGGAAAGCTTTGCGTCAAAGCACCAGCTGACAATCAGCGACATCAGGATCACTGCAGCCAGTGTGGACGGGATCATCACCATCAGCAGATGAAGATAACTGACGCCGTGGCCTTCCATGGTGGATGCCATGTACACCACTGCGGCAGAAATCGGTGAGGCGGTAATGGCTATCTGCGCAGCAACCACGGCGGTGGAAAGCGGGCGGCAGGGTTTAATCCCTTGCTCTTTGGCGACTTCAGAAATAACCGGTAATGCCGACAGTGAAATGTTGCCGGTGCCCGCCATAATCGTCAGGAAATAGGTGACGATGGGCGCGAGGAGGGTGATGTGTTTGGGATTACGGCGCAGCAGCTTTTCAGTTTGTTGCACCAGATAATCCATCCCGCCTGCTACCTGCATGGTCGAGATCGCGGCGATCACCGCCATGATGATAGAGATTACGTCAAAAGGGATGGTTCCCGGTTTAACGCCTATCAGGGCGAGCACCAGAACGCCAAGCCCGCCCGCGAAACCAATGCCGATGCCGCCTAAGCGCGCGCCGAGGAAAATCGCCGCCAGTACAATAATAAATTCGATAATTAACATGGTTGTCCGTCCATATTCCCAGCACTCCTTAAGGAATTGATAATTAATTGTTGTGTAATTGTTGTGTTGTACAAAGTAAAAAGGCCCGCTGTTCTGCAGAACAACGAGCCTTTAAAAGGTCAGTATTTGAGTCTGTTACTGTTCATTTTCATCGGTATAGCGTTTTGCTTTGTAAGCCGGATGTTTCAGGTTTTCGATGGAGAAAATGTCGTCCAGCTCCGCCTCAGTCAGCAGGCCGCGCTCGAGCACCACTTCCCTGACACTCTTACCGGTTTCAGCACAAATCTTGCCGACGATATCGCCATTGTGGTGGCCGATGAACGGGTTAAGGTAGGTGACGATGCCGATAGAGTTGAAAACGTAGAACTCACATACTTCTTTGTTCGCTGTAATGCCGTTGATGCATTTTTCGAGCAGATTGTAGCAGGCGTTAGTCAGGATATGCACTGACTCAAACATCGCCTGACCAATTACCGGTTCCATGACGTTCAGTTGAAGCTGGCCCGCTTCTGCCGCCATCGTCACGCAGACGTCGTTACCGATGACTTTGAAGCACACCTGGTTCACGACTTCCGGGATAACCGGGTTCACTTTGGCTGGCATGATAGAAGAACCCGCCTGTAATTCCGGCAGGTTGATTTCATTCAGGCCAGCGCGAGGACCGGAAGAGAGCAGACGCAGGTCGTTACAGATTTTAGAAAGCTTCACGGCCAGACGTTTCAGCGAGCTGTGAACCATCACGTATGCGCCACAGTCGGACGTTGCTTCAATCAGGTCTTCAGCGGGTACACAGGCCAGATTGCTGACTTCTGCCAGTTTTTCTACCGCCAGTTGCTGATAACCTTCCGGCGTATTCAGGCGGGTACCGATTGCTGTCGCCCCTAGGTTCACTTCCAGCAGTAATTCGCCGGTACGCAACAGATTGCGGGTTTCCTCTTTGAGCAACACGTTGAACGCGTGGAATTCCTGACCGAGCGTCATCGGAACGGCGTCCTGCAACTGTGTACGGCCCATCTTGATGATGTTTTCGAATTCCTTCGCTTTACGCTCAAAACCGTCGCCCAGCTGGGAAATAGCATCAACCAGTTTCAGCAAGGACGCGTACACGGCGATACGAAAACCAGTAGGGTAGGCATCATTGGTGGACTGGCATTTGTTCAGATGATCATTTGGATTGAGGAACTGGTAATCGCCTTTCTGGTGTCCCATCAGTTCCAGACCGATGTTCGCCAGCACTTCATTCGTGTTCATATTTACCGAGGTTCCCGCACCGCCCTGATAGACGTCGATAGGGAACTGGTCCATGCATTTGCCTTTATCAAGCACTTCGTCGCACGCCTGAATAATGATATCCGCAATGTGACGTGGAATGGTGCGCAGCTCTTTGTTAGCAAGAGCTGCCGCCTTTTTCACCATCACCATGCCGCGAACAAACTCAGGAACATCACTGATCTTGGTGTTGCTGATATAGAAGTTTTCAATCGCCCGCAGGGTGTGAATGCCGTAATAAGCTTCTGCCGGTACTTCGCGCGTGCCCAGCAGGTCTTCCTCGATACGAATGGTGTTTGACATGAGAACCTTCTCTTCGGTACTGAATGCGTTATGCGATGTTTAAAATTATGTTACTGGCCGTAGTAAATTTAAAACGATCAACCGTTGTTTGAGCAACGGAGGCGATCATATGCTGCTTCAGACGAATTGCACGTACTAAGATCACTATCCTGCCCTATTATCGTGCATGTTTTTAGTATCTGTGAGAATTCTCACAATTCATTTACCTGCTCAATTAAATCAGGTCTGGTGGTTGAAATCATGATGAGTGATCACCATCTCAGTGTAGTCAGCCTGCATTTCTTTGATAGCGAAGATCTCAAGCAGGCACTTATTCAGGGTTTGGAATGCCGCTGCGACAGCGCTTCCGGAGCCAAATTACAAGGAGAATGCGGTGCGCTGGTTACCGTTATTACTGTTATTCCTGCTGGCTTACATTGAAATCACCTTATTTATCAAGGTGGCTGCGGTGGTTGGCGTGGCAACAACGTTATTGCTGGTTGTTTTCACCTCTTGCGTAGGTGTCTCTCTGGTGAAGAATCAGGGCATGAAGACGTTTATGCAGTTGCAGCAAAAACTGGCGGTTGGGGAAAGCCCGGCAGCCGAGATGGTTAAAAGTGTTTCGCTGGTGATCGCCGGATTCCTGCTGCTGGTACCGGGCTTCTTTACTGATTTCCTCGGTTTGCTGCTTTTGCTGCCACCCATCCAGAAACGACTGACGCTAAAACTGATGCCGCATTTGAACATTGTGCGTTCCGGCGGCAACTGGGGGAGCAGCGCGCCAACGGGGAATACCTTTGATGGCGAGTTCCAGCGGACGGACGAAACGCAGGAACGTCTGGTTTCACCTAAAAAAGATGGCGACACAGAGCATCACGATCGCTAATCTCTGTGGCCTCAATTGTTAAAAGATTGTTGGGAAGCACTGCGAAGGTCGATTTTCGTCAACAGAGCAGCGAAAGAAAAAGAGAAAATTTTTCTGTTCTTCCCCTTGAAGGGCTGCGTATCGCCCCCATTAAACAAACCACGAGGCCGGGCAGGACTTTGCCAGGCATTCAACCCTAAAAATAGATATGGACCCGCTCACAGGAGAGTTATCAATGAAAATTCGTCCATTGCATGACCGCGTTATCGTCAAGCGTAAAGAAGTAGAATCTAAATCCGCTGGCGGCATCGTTCTGACTGGCTCCGCTGCAGGTAAATCTACCCGTGGCGAAATCCTGGCTGTCGGCCATGGTCGCATTCTGGAAAATGGTGAAGTTAAAGCGCTGGACGTGAAAGTTGGCGACATCGTCATTTTCAACGACGGTTACGGCGTGAAAGCTGAGAAGATCGACAATGAAGAAGTGTTGATCATGTCTGAGAGTGACATTCTGGCAATCGTAGAAGCCTGATTGTCCCCCGATCCACTTTTTTCTGAACAGAACGAATTTAAGGGAAATTAACAATGGCAGCTAAAGAAGTAAAATTCGGTAACGACGCCCGTGTGAAAATGCTGCGTGGCGTAAACATCCTTGCTGATGCAGTAAAAGTGACCCTGGGCCCTAAAGGCCGTAACGTGGTTTTGGACAAATCTTTCGGCGCACCAACCATCACTAAAGACGGCGTGTCCGTTGCACGTGAAATCGAACTGGAAGACAAGTTCGAAAACATGGGCGCACAGATGGTGAAAGAAGTCGCGTCCAAAGCGAACGATGCCGCGGGTGACGGTACCACTACCGCAACCGTTCTGGCTCAAGCCATCATCACTGAAGGCCTGAAAGCTGTTGCTGCGGGCATGAACCCGATGGATCTGAAACGTGGTATCGACAAAGCTGTCGTTGCTGCGGTTGAAGAACTGAAAAAATTATCTGTCCCTTGCTCGGACTCTAAAGCCATTGCACAGGTTGGTACCATCTCTGCTAACTCCGATGAAACTGTCGGTAAACTGATCGCTGAAGCGATGGAAAAAGTGGGCAAAGAAGGCGTCATCACTGTTGAAGAAGGCACTGGCCTGCAAGATGAGCTGGACGTTGTTGAAGGTATGCAGTTCGACCGTGGTTATCTGTCTCCTTACTTCATCAACAAACCAGAAACCGGTTCAATCGAACTGGAAAGCCCGTTCATCCTGCTGGCTGACAAGAAAATTTCTAACATCCGCGAAATGCTGCCAGTACTGGAAGCCGTTGCGAAAGCCGGTAAACCACTGCTGATCATTGCTGAAGACGTTGAAGGCGAAGCCCTGGCGACTCTGGTTGTGAATACCATGCGTGGCATCGTGAAAGTGGCTGCGGTTAAAGCACCAGGCTTCGGCGACCGTCGTAAAGCTATGCTGCAGGATATCGCAACCCTGACTGGCGGTACCGTTATCTCTGAAGAGATCGGTCTGGAACTGGAAAAAGCCACTCTGGAAGATATGGGTCAGGCTAAACGTGTTGTTATCAACAAAGACACCACCATCATCATCGATGGCGTTGGCGAAGAAGCAACCATCCAGGGCCGTGTTTCTCAGATCCGTCAGCAGATTGAAGAAGCGACTTCTGATTATGACCGTGAAAAACTGCAAGAGCGTGTGGCTAAACTGGCAGGCGGCGTAGCCGTTCTGAAAGTGGGCGCAGCGACTGAAGTTGAAATGAAAGAGAAGAAAGCTCGCGTTGAAGATGCCCTGCACGCAACCCGTGCTGCGGTAGAAGAAGGCGTGGTTGCTGGTGGTGGCGTGGCGCTGGTTCGCGTTGCTCACACTCTGGCTAACCTGACCGGCGACAACGACGACCAGAACGTGGGTATCCGCGTTGCTCTGCGCGCAATGGAATCTCCACTGCGTCAGATCGTTGTGAACGCTGGCGAAGAAGCCTCTGTTATCGCAAACAAAGTGAAAGCGGGCGAAGGCAGCTTCGGCTACAACGCTTACACCGAAGAATACGGCGACATGATCGCAATGGGTATCCTTGATCCAACTAAAGTCACCCGTTCTGCTCTGCAGTACGCGTCTTCTGTAGCTGGCCTGATGATCACCACTGAGTGCATG
>NZ_JYDF01000031.1:0-83392 GCF_003263525.1 Rahnella sp. NRRL B-41462
ACAGGTTATGAATAACCATGATGTGCACGCCTGCAGCCAGCACTTTAGACAGTGCTTCTACCAGCGGACCGATTGCCAGGAAGGCCAGAATGGCCAACAGCATACCGATAATACCGGCCGAGAAGTTGTTGACCAGCATCTCGAAGCCACTTTTGATTTTACCGTCAACCCAGCGGTCGAAACGCTTGATGCACCAGCCGCCCAGCGGACCTACAATCATTGCGCCGAGGAACATTGGCATATCCGCACCAACGATAACACCCATTACGGTGATTGCGCCGACCACACCACCGCGATCACCACCGACCAGACGACCACCGGTATAACCGATGAGCAATGGCAGAAGATAAGTGATCATCGGGCCAACCAGTTTCGCTAATGTTTCATTAGGGATCCAGCCGGTAGGAATGAACAGAGCAGTAATGATACCCCAGGCGATAAACGCGCCGATGTTGGGCATTACCATGTTACTCAGGAAGCGACCAAAGTTTTGAACTTTGATCTTAACGTCTGGTGAAAACATAAAACGCACCCCTATTGATACGCGCTGACAATAGAGCGCGTGATATCAGTTAATTATCGGTGACGGTTGTTTCGGTTTTTGTGCCACTGCTTTAAAAATCCGTCCGTCGAATTGCTGTCTGCGAGGCGGACTCTACCACGTGATTATAGGCCTCGCGTAGCCACCCGACAGCCCGTGACGCAGATCACACGTATACAGCCATCACCCCCTGCATTTTGGTGATCATCATCACAAAAACAGCCTGTAACCGAGCTACACTGACGATTATTTGAGCGCACCCCTGCCAAATATGTGACTTAAGTCACTTTTTGTTAACGAGTCTTTATCATTAAAACGTGATATTGATCACAAAGTATTTTTCGCCGGACTTGTGTATTTCGCTTAAAAAGCATTCAGACGTGTCTGAGGAAAGGAAAACTGAGTTTACGGGAGAGATGTTGAAAGAAAATTACAGGGGGAGCGGGTATCCGGAATACCCGCTTCTTCTTTAATCGGGGACAGGTTCATCACGAAGCTTATTAGTAACATTCAAAATCACTTTTGATTCAGAATCACCATAACTATCCAGATATTGTGGATCAACGTGATGGGAAGCAGGGATTTCATAAGAAATTGGCTTGCCTCTGTCATCTTTTCTCGGACGGCTATAACCGAAAAATTTTGTATACCGTCTCGGTGCCGTTCCCTCAAAATTCTCGAAAATAATCTTTTTAGTTTTATCCGTACTGTCGGCATGAGCTATCGAATCACCGTGAAGGTCTTCAGCCAGACTCTTGGCATAAGGTTCGATATAAACCACCCTCTTCAATCCAGCGGCAACAATATGTCGTGCACAGTTGTGGCAAGGATAAGTTGTGCAATAAAGTGTCTTATCACAAGTACTTGCATTCGCAAGACGCGCCATCGTAGTAATTGCATCCATTTCGGCATGAATAGCACGCGAGTATTCAATCAGGGACTTTATTTTTGGGGTTTTCATAATCTGTATTGCAAGTTCATTCGCCCGTGACGGATCACTACGGGCGATCACTGCTTCGACCTCACGCCTGACTAAATCCTTGTGCATATCACTATGGCAGCCATCGTTGTTATAACAGCGTTTATCGCTCTTGCTTTCACAGGAATAGAGCCCACCACCTGCAGCAGGTACATCGTTGCAGCCAGTGGAGAGGATATTGCAATTATCATCCGTAATAGCAGCCCCCACCTGACGCGATAAACAGGCAGAGCGTAATGCGGCTGAATTCGCGGTGAACATGCCGGTTTCATCCTGGCTGGGACTCACATTATTTGCGCCATGTACAAGGTCGATAAATCGGGCTATCGATTTTTTAATCTGATCATTATTTATGTTCCTGATAAAATAATCGGCACACTGCAATGTGTCCTCGACATGTTGACCATAAGGGTACTCGGAACGCCTGTCGCGCCTGATTATTTCGGCAATCTGATGATCGTTAAGAAAATCCTTTTTCAAATTAATAACTCTTTCATTAATCGTTCTCACTAAGCCGATCAGATAAAAATTATTACGATACACCTCACGAAAGAGATCAACTTCTTCAGGATGCTTTAATTGATCGACAATGTAAGCTATTTTACTGGTTGATTTTCCTGATGCTCCTTTAAAATCTCCCGTATTTAAATTTGCCGTCCTGATAACTTTTATTTTCCGGATAACCAATTCGGAGTTAATGATATTGCCATGTTTTTCACGCAGAGTATTACCGAGATTTTGCAACTGGATAAAATGCTCATAGCCTTCAAGTTTCTTTAACTCTGCCGCTTCAGCAGCTGACAGGGTGTCTGCCATTAAATCGCTAATTCTTATATGCACAACATGATAATTACAGGCTTTAAGTTTAGTGATGATTTTTTCTTTAAGGGTTTTAACCCCTGATCCACTCGCCCCACAAAGTCCGATGACCAGTTCTTGTGAGCGGCGCTCACGAATATCATCAATGCTGTTATTGTTGCCGAATGATTGATTTGATGCAGGTAATGAAATGATTTTTTTTGCCGGTTCAGCCATAGACACTCCAATGACTGGACAGCCTGAATGTTACCAGTCTAGCTTGGCTGCTTCTTCCAAAACCTGAGCCATGGCCTTTTTATATGCAGCAGACTGACGCCGGGCCGAAAGATCAATAACGTGCTCTGATCCCGTGCTCTCCACTGCTGAGAATTCGGAATGCTGTTCATCCGTTTTCAACGCAGCATAATCAGCGAATTGAACAATCATAAGCTATCCATGTAATCAGTAAAAAATTGAGTAAACTCTGCTGGCAGATCCCAGAATCAGAGATTGTTTCATTGGATGAATATCCATGAAGAAAAGAAGGTTACCACGTCAAAACCCACGAAGTGAGTAAAAATTTACTCAGTTTCAGCCGTTACATTCGATACTGAGAAGTGCTTTCCAAACTATACCTGAGAAGAAAATCCGACAGCACAGGCTGCCGGATTGAAACAAAAATTACTTCCCGCCCTGCGCCTTCATAATGGCTGCCTGCAATTCTTCAGCAGACACAGCACCAGGCAGAACGCTGGTGTTTTCAGCGGTCGCGCCGCTGGTTGGCATCACCACGAACCCTGGCGTACCGCTGAAGCCCAGCGTACGGGCCAGCTCATCGTTAGCGGCGATGGCTTCGTGCGTCGCTTTACGCTGTGCATCGGTTGGCGCTGTCGCTTTCGCGGCTTTCACTGCACCGGCGATATCGGCATCCGTAAGCTTACCTTCGTCATGACCGGTGCGGTAAATGCTGTTGTGGTAATCAAAGTACGCCTGAGCGCCTTTTTCTTTCCAGATAGCCATACCGGTTTCAGCCGCAGTGATGGACGCTTTCCAGCGGTCACCAAAGATTGGCCATTCTTTGAAGACGAAACGTACGTTCGGATTGGCTTTCACGGTCTGCTCAACAACTGGCGCCATGTGGCTGCAATACAGGCACTGGTAATCGAAGAATTCCACGAACGCGACTTTTGCATCTTTCGGGCCGTAGCTTGGGGTCGCAGGGTCGTTCAGCAGAGCTTTAGAATTTGCCAACACCGCGCTCAGGGTTTGCTGTTGTTGCTGATCAGCCTGCTGTGCCTGCAATTTCTGGCTGACCTGCACCAGAATTTCCGGGTGCTGCAACATGTAATCCGCCGCAATTTTACCAATGGCTTCCTGTTGCGCCGGGGTGAAATCTGCGGTTGCGCTGTCGGCAGCAACCGCCAGCGTCGGTGTCAGCACAAGGGAAGCCAACAGAGTCATCATCTGACGTTTCATCAAAAATCCTTAAAGTGAAAGACGGGAAAAAACTGACAGTTACCTTCAAAAGTAGAGGAACTCAGCCGGATTTGCAGGCAAAAAATTGTCATTTTTTATAAACAGGCGGACAGGATCTCAGTCAATAAAAAAGCCACGTACAAGATGACGTGGCTTCGTTGCTGATATCAGTCAGGCTTAGTTGCTAAAATCGCCCTGTGCGACTTTTTGCGCCTGAAGCAATGTCTGCTGTTTACCCACCAGATTCGACATCATGGTGTTGTACTGCGTGGCCTGTTGCTGCGTCGGGAACTGCACGCCGCCGTTGGCGAAAGCAACCTGCGTGCCCTGCTGTTGCAGGAAATCACCCACAGACGCGATATCCTGCGTGAAGCTTTGCAGCGCAGGCACCAGTGGTGTCAGCACGTTAGCAGGCTGGGTCACCACGCTGTTGTATACCTGGCTATAAACCGCTTTCAGATCGTCCGGTTGTTTCAATGCCGCCATCGCGGTGTCGGCTTTCACTTTTGAGTCACGCAACTGCGCATTCAGCAAACTCAGCGTGCTGGCCGCCTGTTGCAACGCGCTGCGCTGAGTCATGTAATCCTGCGGCGTACGCACCTGACCAATCGCGCTCACCACCGGCACCAGGCTACCTTCAACGGCACCTTTCATCTGGCGGGAGAATGACAGAATGATGCCGTAGTCATTCGCGTAATTACCAAAACGTTGTTTCTGATCTTCACTCAGCGACGGCAGATTTTGCCCGCTACGCATCACGGTATTTTGCAAATAATCGATAAAGGCTTTGCGTTGCTCCGGTTCTTTATCGCCGCATGCAGTGAGCTGAAACACCACCAGCAGTGCGATAAACGGCGCCAGCCAGCGAGAAAATGCACCGCTTCTGATCCCTACAGCCATGAGTCCTGACTCCTGATTTCAATGTTCTTCTTCCGGCCAGTTCCCTGCCGATGCTGTGCATTCCATGCGGGTTATAGGATAGAACAATTGGGGGGAGAACGCTTTTTAAAAAAGCGTAGAAAAGTTTTAAATTTGAAGTTCAGGAGCAACACCGCGGGCTCGCCGCCCACACTGGCCCAAAGGGTTTTAAACGAAACCCTTTGGAATCCTGCGTTTTTAAACTGCGCGCTATCGCTCGCTGGCTATGTTTCAGCTATCACTGTGACAGGCTGGAAATCTTGCCGCTGCGCGGTCTCTTCTCTCGGTACTGGAGCCTCTGGTCTCCAGTCCGCTCCGTTCAGCAAGATTTCTGAATCGCCCGCACGATCTTAAATTCTAAAACCAAAGGGTTTTATCTTTTAGAATAATTGATTGGCGTGCTCAAAATTCAGCTGAACGGAGCGGCTTCGAGACCTGTGGCTCGAAGACCGAGAGAAGGCAGTGCGAAGCACCTGAATTTGCGCCACTCATTAATGTGCCGGAACATGTCCATCGTGCCTGCGATAGCGCGCAGTGAGAAAACGCGGGAGTCCAGAGGGAGAAGGTTTATTCTCCCTCTGGTCGGTGTGGGCCGATGCCCACTACCTTGACTTTGATTTTGACTTTAAAAAGTCAACTACTTACTGAAGCAGCGAAATATCCGCCACCTGCAGGAACAACTCCCGCAGTTTGGAGAGCAGCGTCAGGCGGTTGATACGCACCGCTTCGTTCTCATCCATCACCATCACGGTATCAAAGAACGTATCGACGGTTTCACGCAATGCAGCCAGTTCCACCAGCGCTTCTTTGTACTGACCGGCGGCAAACAGCGGTTCCAGCTTGTCGCGCAGAACCACCAGATGCGTCGCCAGTTTCAGCTCAGCAGGTTCTTTCAGTACGGACGCGTGGACGTGATCCAGCAGAACATCCGTGGATTTCGCCAGAATGTTGGACACACGCTTGTTGGCCGCCGCCAGCGTGGCCGCTTCATCCAGCGTACGGAAGTAGCTCACCGCTTTCACACGGGCATCGAAATCTGCCGGTTTGGTCGGACGACGTGCCAGCACAGCCTGAATGGTATCAACTGCGTGACCTTCTTCCTGATACCACGCGCGGAAACGACCGAGCATGAAATCAACCACATCATCTACTACCTTCTCGTTAGTCAGCTTGTCGCCGTACAGACGCACCGCTTCTTCGGTCAGGGTTTGCAGATCAAGTGGCAGGTTTTTCTCAACGATAATACGCAGAACACCCAGCGCGGCACGGCGCAGTGCGAACGGGTCTTTGTCGCCTTTCGGATGTTGACCGATGCCAAAAATACCGGCCAGGGTGTCCATCTTGTCAGCGATTGCCAGCGCGCACGCTACCAGCGAAGCCGGTAACTCGTCGCCCGCAAAGCGTGGCTGATATTGCTCGTTCAGCGCAACCGCGACTTCTTCCTGCTCGCCGTCGTGACGTGCATAGTGCATGCCCATCACGCCCTGCGTGTCGGTGAACTCGAAGACCATGTTGGTCATCAGGTCACATTTAGACAGCAGACCGGCGCGTTTTGCGTTCTCAACGTTGGCACCGATTTTCTCAGCGATCCAGCCAGACAGCGCCTGAATACGGTCGGTTTTGTCGCGCAGCGTACCCAGTTGCTTCTGGAACAATACGGTTTCCAGACGCGGCAGGTTATCTTCGAGACGTTTCTTGCGGTCGGTATTGAAGAAGAATTCGGCATCGGCCAGACGCGGACGCACCACTTTCTCGTTACCGGAAATGATTTGCTGCGGATCTTTCGATTCGATGTTGGCGACAAAGATGAAGTTCGGCAGAAGTTTGCCTGCGGCGTCGTACACCGGGAAATACTTCTGGTCGCCTTTCATGGTGTAAACCAGCGCTTCAGCCGGAACAGCCAGGAATTTCTCTTCGAATTTCGCGGTCAGCACCACCGGCCATTCAACCAGAGACGCGACTTCTTCCAGCAGACTTTCACTCAGATCAGCGATACCGCCAATTTCTTTTGCCGCTTTTTCCGCGTCACGTTTGATCAGCGCTTTACGCTGCTCGTAATCGGCAATGACTTTGCCGCGTTCCAGCAGAATTTGCGGATACTGATCGGCATTATCAATCGTGAATTCAGGCTCGCCCATGAAGCGGTGACCGCGAAGAGTGCGGGCAGAATCGATACCGAGAATTTTCGCCGGGATCAGCTCATCGCCTAACAGCAGGGTGACAGTATGCACCGGACGCACGAACTGCACGTCGGAATCGCCCCAGCGCATCAGTTTAGGAATTGGCAGTTTAGACAGTGACGTGGCGATCATCGCAGGCAGCAGTTGTTGCGCGCTTTCGCCTTTGACGTGCGCACGGTAAACCAGCCATTCGCCTTTGTCAGTGACCAGACGATCGGCCTGATCAACGGTGATACCGCAACCGCGAGCCCAGCCTTCAGCGGCTTTGCTGGGTTTGCCTTCGGCATCAAATGCCTGCGCCACAGCCGGGCCGCGTTTTTCAACTTCGCGGTCAGCCTGGGATTCATGCAGACCGGAGACTTTCAGCGCCAGACGGCGCGGTGCGGCAAACCATTTTACGTCGCCGTGTGGCAGATTCGCCGCATCCAGCTCCGCAGTCAGGTTAGCGGCAAAAGATTCAGCAAGGCTGCGCAGAGCCTTCGGTGGCAGTTCTTCCGTGCCGATTTCCACCAGAAATGTTTTTTCAGTCATGGACTTATCTCACTTCTCGTTCTTTTTGCACATCGGGAAGCCCAGCACTTCGCGGGAAGCGTAATACGCCTCAGCTACCGCTTTAGTCAGGGTACGGATGCGCAGAATGTAGCGCTGACGTTCAGTCACAGAAATCGCTTTACGCGCGTCGAGCAGGTTGAAGCAATGGGCCGCTTTCAGGATGCGCTCGTAAGCAGGCAAGGCCAGTGGATTTTCGAGTGCCAGCAGGGTTTGCGCTTCTTTCTCGTGCTGTTCAAAACAGGTGAACAGGAAATCGACATCGGCGTATTCAAAGTTATACGTCGATTGTTCCACTTCGTTCTGATGGAACACGTCGCCGTAGGTGGTTTTACCCAGCGGACCGTTGCTCCACACCAGATCGTACACGCTGTCCACGCCCTGGATGTACATCGCCAGACGTTCCAGACCGTAAGTGATTTCGCCGGTTACCGGTTTACATTCCAGACCGCCAACCTGCTGGAAGTAAGTGAACTGCGTCACTTCCATGCCGTTCAGCCACACTTCCCAGCCAAGACCCCAGGCGCCGAGCGTCGGGTTTTCCCAGTTGTCTTCAACGAAGCGGATATCGTGGATCAGCGGATCAAGACCCAGCTCTTTCAGTGAGCCGAGGTACAGCTCCTGAATGTTTTCCGGTGAAGGTTTGATCATCACCTGAAACTGATAATAGTGCTGCAGGCGGTTCGGGTTCTCGCCGTAGCGGCCGTCGGTCGGACGGCGTGATGGCTGAACATAGGCTGCCGCAAAAGGCTCAGGGCCGAGTGCGCGCAGACTGGTCATCGGGTGCGAGGTCCCCGCGCCGACTTCCATATCCAGCGGTTGAACAATGGTGCAGCCCTGCTGCGCCCAATAATCTTGCAGTGTCAGGATCAGGCCCTGAAATGTCTTGGTATCAAACTTTTGCATGTTGGATTCGCACGCGAGAAAGTGGGTGTAAAGAGAGTGCGACAGTATACCCGCTGCACGGAAGATAATCAGCCAGAATGACACATCAGTTCAGCCGGATTTGCTTTCGGGACGCCAGTATTTAGCGCTTCTCAGCCAGTTTATACGCTTCGTTGCCTTCGCGTTTACCCACCGCGACAACGGTCACGATGATTTCCTGATCTTCTACCTGATACACCAGGCGATAACCAAGACTCTTTAATTTGATTTTATAGCGGTTATTTTTGGGGCCACATAAGCGGGCAGAAACCACGTGAGGATTCTCCAGCCGCTCGGCCAGTTTCTTTTTAAATTGCTCCTTGATCGTTGGGGCAAGTGCTTTCCATTCTTTTAAAGCTGATTTGAAAAAATTGAGTTTATAAGTCATCCAGTGTCAACCTAATCCTTTCTTCACCCTGCCGCGCATCCATTATGCGGTTCAATTCAACGTCTTCTGCAAGACTCAGAAAATAGGCGTAAACATCGGGCGGAACGCAATAAAAAGCGGGCTCGTTACGATTGAGTATCGCCACCGCTTCGCCTTCGCCTGCACTAAATGTTCCCATCGGGTCGCGTTTTAGTTCAGTAATACTGGCGGCTGAGGAAGTGAGTATTTCAAACGGCATAGTTTTTCTCCTTTTTTCATACTATGCCGTCAGTATAGCTTTTAAAGACATCCTTTAAAGCACTCTTAATAATATCTTTTAAAACCGCGCACTCAGCCCGGCGTTGTAGGAGGTTTGTTCGCCGGAATCCAGTCCGGTGGTTTGTGAAATAGCCGCAAATGCTGAAATGCTGTGGGTGATTTGCACGTTTAAGCCTGCGGTCATATCCACCCAGTCGTCGTCCTGTTCGCCGGTGGTGCGGCTGAACCGCGTGCGGGTGGATTTGATCGCGCCGGTGGTGGTGTAGGTTTTATCGCCAAACTGGCGGTCATAGGTGACCTGCGCATACGGATTGACGATGCCGAGTTCGGCATTCACCCGCCAGCCGAGCGCACCGATTTGTGAATGAGAAGTCTGATCGCCAAAACGCATCGAGGTACTGTTGTTCCCCTTCTCGCTGTAACCTTCAACACTGCTGTAATCCCAGCTGTATTGCGCCACCGGCCCGGTTTTCAGCACCGGCAGAACCGGGAAGTCCCAGCCTGCGGTGACGCGTCCGCCGATCTGTTTGCCGTCCGTTTCACCGCGCTCCGTCCGGGTGGTAGGCCCGAGCGTAATGCGGCGTTTGATATCGTCATAATTGAGCGAGCCGTAGTGCACATCGCCGTTGATCCAGCCATTTTCGGCGATTTTAATGCCGGTGAAGGCGGTCGCCATCCAGCCGCGCGTACGGTAGCTGTAATGATCTGTCGGATCGTCTTTATCATCGGAGCCGGAAAGCATAAGCCCCATCATCCAGCGATCGGTCATCTGATAATCCATGCCGATATTCAGCGAGTTAGCCGTCAGGTCGCCATCACCCAGCCCCATCGACGGGCTGAATTTGCTGTCCGCACTTTGCCCGGCATAACCGCCAAACATGCCGAAGGTTCCCGCATCGTTATCCTGCGTACGCAACTGCTGATAACGGCTGTCGAGCAAGCCTTGTGTATTTCGCGCCAGCGCCAGTGAACCCTGACTCAGCGCAGAAGCTTCCAGCGGGCCGTCGAGCACCGACTGCATATATTGCGCAATCAGCGCGTGCGCCTGAGGCGTCGGGTGGAAATGGTCAGAAAACAGGAAAGCTTTGCTGCTGTCGAAACCCGGCAGATTCGAAGTACATTCCGAGGCGGATGTCCCGACCGGACAGGCCGTACCGGCAGTATTGGCAAAACCGTACCGCGCCGGATCGGCAACCACTTCGTTGAACAGCCCGTTGATATCCACGCGTGCAATATTGCCGCCGGTTTTCGCCAGCGCGATATCTTCGGTGGTGTTGTAGGTGTCGGTCAGGCCGCCCGCCACGTCTTTCAGCGCGTCATACGCGGCCGCCAGCCCTTTGGCGATCACGTCCTGTACCAGCGGAATGCCCGAGCCTTTCGCCGCAGCGGCCGCCAGCGCATTGTGAATGGCCTCGGTGCGGGCATCGGCATCCGGCGTATTTTGTGCATTCAAATACTGATACGCCGCTGCCAGCGCCTGTTGCTGCACCGGCAGCAATCCGACCTGGATCACGCCTTCCATCAGCACCGGTGTCAGACCGATATTCGGCACCGTCGGCACCACAACCGTGCCAGCACCGGCTTTCAGTAAATCGTTCACCTGTGAGGCCGCCTGCGTCGCGCTGTTGGTGGCAATTTCCACCGCCGTGATCGGGTTCAGGCTCAGCGCCGCAGCGGCCAGATCGTTGCCGCCAATCCAGTGAATATACAGCCCGTTCGGATCGGCTTTGCCGCCGGTCGACGTCAGATAGCTTTTAACCTGATCCTGCGTGGTGTAATCAGAATCCAGCCCCGGCACCGCCACACCGCCACCTTCGGCATAGTTCAGGCCGCCTTTTGAAGAAGGAGCTAAGGTTGTGCCGATGTTGTTCGCCAGGATCTCGTCATAAAGCGGATGCGTGCTGCTGTCGAAGGTCCAGCGACCAATGTTACCGGTGTCACTCAGGCTGTCGCCGAACACATAAAGCTGGTCAAAAGCCTTCGCGGGAGCCTGTAAACCGAGGCACAGTGCCACGGCAAATGCTCCCTGAGAGAGTCGTAAAATCGACGAATTCTTGCCTGCCATAACGGTGATTTCCCTCAATAATGATGCTCAACGCAAGGATTAAACGTAAGGATTACGTAATGATTGGCTTTAAATATTGTTCAGATCCGACCAGCGTCAAGGTGGGGATTTAGAAATTGCGACGTTGCAGAGTTATCCGAGAAGCCACACACTGACACCACGCATTTAAGCCTCTTATAAGGACGACAGAATGGCGACTACCCGATGCAACTGGGTTTCGAAAGAACCGATTTACCTCGAGTATCACGATAAAGAATGGGGCGTGCCGGTTAAAGATGGCCGCGAATTGTTTGAAATGTTGTGTCTGGAAGGCCAGCAGGCCGGTCTGTCGTGGATCACCGTGCTGAGAAAACGCGAAAACTATCGCCAGAATTTTCATCACTTCGACCCGGTGCGCATTGCGAAAATGACCGATGACGACGTGGAGCGGCTGGTGCTCGACGCCGGGATCATTCGCCATCGTGGCAAAATCAAAGCCATTATCGGCAACGCACAGGCGTATCTGGCGATGCAGGCCGGTGGCGAAGACTTCTCTGAATTCATCTGGAATTTTGTTGGCGGCCAACCGGTCATCAATAATCCGCTTGGCCCGGAAGGGGTTCCGGCGACCACCGCCGTATCCGATGCCATGTCCAAGGCGCTGAAAAAGAAAGGCTTTAAGTTTACCGGTTCGACAATTTGTTATGCCTTTATGCAGGCAGCCGGGCTGGTGAACGATCATCAGTCATATTGCTTCTGCCATCCGGCGAATCAGCCGTCATGATCCGTGCAGCGCGGCCCGCCGACACCGAAGCCATTCTGATGCTCTGGCTGCGCAGTTCTTTGCTTTCACATGCGTTCATCGCCGAATCCTACTGGATTGAAAGCCTGCAAATGGTCAGAGAAGATTTTCTGCCCAAAGCCAGAACCTGGGTCGATTGCGACGAAGATGATCAGGTTTGCGGATTTATCAGCGTGATGAATCAGCAGTTTATCGGTGCGCTGTTTGTAGAAGCCTCACACTACGGCGATGGCACCGCGCAGCGTCTGATGGCGGCGGCAAAGGAGGAATATCCGGTGCTGCTGCTGGAGGTTTACCAACAAAATGATCGCGCCGTCTCGTTCTATCGCAAGGAAAATTTTGAGATAACCGCGAACACCCGCCATCCCGGCACGGATATGCCAACGTACATTCTGCGCTGGCATCATCCCCTTTCTGAATAAGTTCCAAAAATCCGTAAAAATACAAAAACGGATATCCGGAATTCTCCTACTGCTTAACGTGCCGAAATTGCGCATAAAGAGCGCCAGAACGCCGCAGGACTGATGTCCTCCCGTTGCATTTGTTTATGTTTTGACACCTTTTTCTGTGCAACTTCTCAGAAAGCGCGAAGTCATAATGCAGCGGTTAAGTTCTGAATAATAAACATCCTGAAGGAAATAAGATGAGCAAAAGATTAGTTGTGGTTGCGGGCGTACTTTGCGCCACCCTGGGCCTGTCGGCCTGTACCACTAACCCTTACACCGGCGAATCAGAAGCAGGGAAATCCGGCATTGGCGCAGGTCTTGGGGCCGCGCTCGGCGCAGGCGTCGGTATGCTGTCTTCCTCTAAACACGACCGCGGCAAAGGCGCGCTGATCGGTGCCGCAGCCGGGGCCGCACTGGGCGGCGGTGCAGGTTATTACATGGATGTGCAGGAAGCTAAACTGCGCGACAAAATGAAAGGTACCGGCGTCAGCGTGACCCGTCAGGGCGATAACATCGTGCTGAATATGCCGAACAACGTCACCTTCGACACCAACAGCAGTACGCTGAAACCGGCAGGCGCTAACACGCTGACCGGCGTGGCGATGGTACTGAAAGAGTATCCGAAAACCGCCGTCAACGTGATCGGTTACACCGACAGCACCGGCACCCGCGCGCTCAACATGAAACTGTCGCAGCAACGTGCTGACGGCGTGGGCAGTGCGCTGATTACACAAGGTGTTGAAGGCAGCCGCGTACACACCACCGGCGCCGGCCCGGATAATCCGATTGCCAGCAACAGCACCGAAGCCGGGAAAGCGCAAAACCGTCGTGTAGAAATCACGCTAAGTCCGTTGCAGTAAACTCTGAATATCCTTATTCATCACGGGGCCTTATGGCCCCGTTTTGTCTGGCATGTGATATTCTCCCGCAATGTGTCTCCTCAACGGCGTTACGGGTGTCAGTATGTCTCTGAAAGCTATCGCGAAAGATCTCGGTATTTCCGTGACCACCGTCAGCCGCGCGCTGAACGGTTACGATGACGTTTCAGCAGAGACCAAAGCCCGTGTTCAGGCGGCGGCAAATGTGCGCGGTTACCGCCCCAACACCCTCGCCCGCCGGTTGAAAATGGGCAAGATCGACGCCGTTGGCCTCATTTTTCCCTTCACTTCCCACCCTTTAAGTAATTCTGCTTTTATCGAAATGGTCGGTTGTATCACCCGTGAACTGGCCAAACATGAAATCGACCTGTTACTGGTGCCGGATGAACTGGGCACCTTTTCGTGGCGGCGTCTGATTGAAAGCAAACGCGTCGATGCCATGCTGGTGGCGCATACGCTTGATAACGACCCTCGCCTGCTGGATTTGCAGCAACGCAATTTCCCGTTCCTGGCACTGGGCCGCAGCGGTTGCCTGACGCAGGACTACGCCTGGTTTGATTTCGATAACCGCGCCGGTATGCAGATGGCGGTCGATCATCTCGCCGCACTCGGCCATCAGCGCATCGCGTTTCTTGGCGAAAATAATCAGCAATCGTTTATCGGACAGCGTTATCAGGGGTATCTCGACGGGTTGCAGGTCAACGCCCTGCCGGAAAACCCGGACTACATGCATAAAATCAGCCCAAGCCGTCGCGCCGGTTATCAGACCACGCAGGCATTGCTGGCGCTACCGGTACCGCCAACGGCGATTGTCTGCGACTGCAATATGCACGGCGAAGGCGCTGCACTGGCGTTACATGAAGCCGGTTTACTGCTCAGTGGCGGTATATCACTCATCATTTTTGACGGATTACCCCGTGACAGCGTGCCGGATGTGGCGGTGACCGCCGTCCGCCAGGGCACCCGCGAAGCGGTCGGTTTGCAAATCGCCACCATGACAATGTCGCTGATCCGCAACGAGCCACTGAAAGATTTACAGGTTCTCTGGCAGCCTGAACTGCAGGCGGGCGTTACCGCACATCCACCACGCTGATACTTCCCCTTTCGGTTATTTTTCCACCCTATATCACAAATCTGACGATTTACATTTCCCATCCGAAACGTTTCGGATCAATAGTTACTCCACCTGATCGCGTCTTATCAGCGCAAATCTTTGTTTGGAGCAGCGACTATATGGAAAACCAGATTGTTCATTTAACCGGCGGGAATACCAGCCTGATCGTGCGTTGCATGCCTTACGCCGAAATTCTTTACTGGGGAAACCGCCTCAGCCAGTTTTCAGCGAATGACGTTATTTCGCTGAGCCGCGCGGTGCCCAATGGCCGGATTGATGTCGAAGCGCCGGTGAATGTCAGCGCCGACTCAGGGCGCGGTTCATTCGGCACACCGGGCATGGAAGGCCATCGCGACGGGCTGGACTGGTCGCCGGTATTCAATACCACGCAGGTAAAGCATGATGAAAACCAGCTCACCATTACCACCGAAGACCCGATCGCCGGACTGCAATTTCGCAGCGAGTTACGCCTCGATAACAGCGGCGTTTTGCAGGCACGTAACAGCCTGACCAACCTCAAACCCGGCACGTATCAGGTGACGCGACTGGCCGTGACGCTGCCGCTGCCGGAACGCGCCGCCGAAGTGATGGCCTTTCATGGCCGCTGGATCAAAGAGTTCCAGCCGCACCGCACACGGCTGGATCACGGCGGCATCATTCAGGAAAACCGTCGCGGCAAAACCTCTTCCGAATATTTTCCGGCGATGATGATCGGTCATCCGGGTTTCAGCGAAGAACAGGGCGAAGTCTGGGGAATGCATCTGGGGTGGAGCGGCAACCACAGGCTGCGCGCCGACATCAAAATCGACGGCCGCCGTCTGGTGCAAGCCGAAGCGTTGTATCTCCCCGGTGAGCAACGACTCGGGCAAGGCGAAACTCTGGAAACGCCCTGGCTGTATGCCAGTTATTCAGCCAGCGGCCTGAACCGCATGAGTCAGCAATTCCACCAGTTTGTGCGTGAACAGATTTTGCGCTTCCCGGCTGAGAAACCGCGTCCGGTACATCTCAATACCTGGGAAGGGATTTATTTCGAACACGATCCTGACTACATCATGCAGATGGCGACCGAATCCGCCGCGTTAGGCGTGGAACGCTTCATTATCGACGACGGCTGGTTCCGTGGCCGCGACCATGACCGCGCCGCACTCGGTGACTGGTATCTCGACGAGAAGAAATACCCGGATGGCCTGAAACCGGTGATCGACCATGTAAAAAAACTCGGTATGGAATTTGGCATCTGGGTCGAGCCGGAAATGATTAACCCGGATTCCGATTTATACCGCGCCCACCCTGACTGGCTGCTGGCGTTGCCGGGCTATCAGCAACCGAGCGGACGTCACCAGTTCGTGCTCGATCTGAACAATCCGCAGGTCTTTGATTATCTGCTGGAACGCATGAGCTGGCTGCTTGGCGAGCACGACGTCGATTATGTGAAATGGGACATGAACCGTGAAATTGTCCAGCCCGGCCATGAAGGTCGCGCGGCACTGACGTCACAAACGCAGCAGTTTTACCGCCTGCTCGACGCGCTGGGCGAACGGTTCCCGCAGATTGAGTTTGAATCCTGCGCGTCCGGCGGGGGTCGCATTGACTTCGAGGTGCTCAAACGCAGCCACCGTTTCTGGACATCCGACAATAACGACGCGCTGGAGCGGCAGAAAATTCAGCGCGGCATGAGCTATTTCTTCCCGCCGGAAGTGATGGGGTCGCACATCGGCAACAAGCTGTGCCATGCCACCTCACGCCAGCACAGCATTGAATTTCGCGGCCTGACGGCGCTGTTCGGTCACATGGGGATTGAGCTGGATCCGGTGAAAGAAGGCGATACCGAACGCGCCGGTTTTTCGAAATACACCCGCCTTCATCAACAACTTCGCCCGTTATTACACAGCGGCGACGTTTACCGCGTGGATACACACGACGAGACGGTGCTGATCAATGGCGTGGTCAGTGAAAGCGCCGATCGCGCGGTATTCCTGGTCAGCCAACTGGCGATGCCCACCTGGTCGTTACCCGGTGTGTTGCGGGTGCCGGGGCTAAGATCTGATGCGCGTTATCGCGTGACGGTGCTGGATGAACCGCCATTGCTGGCGGGTGGCGGCAGCGGTCACACCATGCGCGTACAACCGGCGTGGCTGCATGAATCTCCGGTATTGAGCGGCGAATGGCTGGCAAATGCCGGGCTGGCACTGCCGGTGTTGGATCCGGAAAGTGCCCTGCTGCTGGGCTTCGAAGAAATCAGATAACAACAAAAAACGCCGGTACGTGAGTGCCGGTTTTCATGGTTTCGGCAAGGAAATCACTATGAACTCTACACAAACCTCAGATCGTTGCTTCTACAAAAACAATACTAATTTCTGGATATTTGGCAGCTATTTCTTCCTGTATTTCTTCATCATGGCGACCTGTTATCCGTTTTTACCGATCTGGCTTTCTGATGTGATCGGCCTGAGTAAGACGGAAACCGGTATCGTGTTCTCCAGCATGTCGTTGTTTGCCATTCTGTTTCAGCCGATTTTCGGCATCATTTCAGACAAGCTCGGCCTGAAGAAGCATCTTCTGTGGGTCATCGCCGTGCTGCTGTTCCTGTTTGCGCCGTTCTTCATTTACGTATTCGCGCCGTTGTTAAAACTGAATATTGTGCTCGGTGCCATTCTCGGCGGCGCCTATATCGGTTTCGTCTTCGCGGGCGGTTCGGGCGCGACTGAGGCGTATATCGAAAGAGTGAGCCGCAACAGTTCGTTTGAATACGGTAAGGCGCGGATGTTCGGCTGTTTCGGCTGGGGGATTTGCGCCTCGACGGCGGGTGTGCTGTTTAATATCAACCCGGATATCGTGTTCTGGATGGGTTCCGGGGCCGCAATCATTTTGATGATTTTGCTGCTGATTGCCCGTCCACAGGAAAACAAAAACGCACAGGTTCTGGATAAACTCGGTGCCAATCAGCCGCAATTCTCGCTGAAAACGGCGGCAATGTTGCTGAAAGAGCGCAAACTGTGGATGCTGATTTTGTATGTCATCGGCGTGGCCTGTGTGTATGACGTGTTCGATCAGCAGTTCGCGACGTTCTTCAAAACTTTCTTCGCGTCGCCACAGCAGGGCACGGAAATGTTCGGCTACGTCACCACCGCCGGTGAGTTGTGTAACGCACTGATTATGTTCTGTTCTCCGTGGATCATTAACCGCATCGGCGCGAAAAACACCTTGCTGCTGGCAGGTACGATTATGTCGATCCGCATTGTCGGTTCGTCATTTGCCACCACGGCGGTTGAAGTGATTTTGCTGAAGATGCTGCACGCGCTGGAAGTACCGTTCCTGCTGGTTGGCGTGTTCAAATACATCACGCAGATTTTTGATGTCCGGTTCTCGGCGACCATTTATCTGATCGGGTTTAACTTTGCCAAACAACTGGCGGCGATTTTCCTTTCGGCCTTCGCGGGCAGTTTGTATGACCGTATCGGATTCAGTGATACTTATCTGATCCTCGGCGGTATTGCCTTTGGCGTGACGATCATTTCCGCGTTTACCCTGAGCAGCAGGCCGAAGCCTGAAGCGGTTTCCGGGGTGCAAACGGCAGAAGGTTTGCGCTGACTTGCGGATGCAGTCTTTCAGCACTCTGTGCTAGTCTCCGTGGGATGAGCAAGAAGGGAGAAAGGCTGTGAGCAAAAAACAGGAACCGGGCGCTGCGGTTCGCGCCACGATACGTGACGTCGCCAGTGCCGCCAAAACCGGTAAAACCAGCGTTTCACGTTATCTCAACGGTGAACAACACCTGCTGTCCGATTCGCTGAAAGAGCGCATCGGACGGGCTATCTCCCTGCTCGATTATCAGCCCAGCCAGATGGCACGTAGCCTGAAAAGCGGGCAAACGCGGCTAATCGGGCTGATCCTCGCTGATATCACCAACCCGTATTCTGTCGATGTGATGCGTGGCGTTGAAGCCGCCTGCCGTCAGGAAGGGTTGACGCTGCTGGTGTGTAACACCAATAACGAGCTGGATCAGGAAAAGCATTACCTGCAATTACTCAGCAGTTATCGCGTCGATGGCATTGTGGTGAATGCCGTCGGGATGCGCGAGGCGGCGATTTCTACGCTGCAACAGGCCAATTTACCCATGGTGCTGATTGACCGTAAAGTGGCGAATTTCGCCTGCGACGTGATCGGACTTAACAACGTGGAAGCCACTCAGATGATGACCGGTCATCTTCTGGAGCAGGGTTTTGAAGCCCTGCTTTTCATCAGCGAACCCGCCAATATAAACACCCGCTTCGACCGCTTACACGCCTTTCTGAAATGCATGCAGCAATCTCCGCAGTATATTGCCGAACAGGGTGAAATTGAGCTGAGTAATACCGGAGGGCTGGATAATCTGCTGAAGGACTTTGTGGCACGGCACGCGGATAAACACAAAGCGGTGATGTGTGTGAACGGCGCACTGACGCTACAGGTTGCACGCGCTATGCAGCGGCTGAATCTGCGCTGGGGGCCGGACATCGGTTTATCCGGCTTTGACGAACTGGTGTGGGCAGAACTGGCGGGCGTCGGTATTACGACGCTGAAGCAGCCGACTTACGACATGGGCGTGGCGGCGCTCAGACAACTGGTGACCCGCATTCAGGGCAATACTGAGCCGGTTAAAGACCTGGAGTTTTCCGGCGAACTCATTGCGCGCGGTTCTACAGCAGCGCGCTGATCCCTCTTCTTCCCCCTGAACCTGCCCGTTCTTCGTGAGCGGGATCATATTTTTGCGCTTTTGTCCTGTCGATTGGAACCGGTTCAATTAGGTTGTATAAAACGAAACAAAACGTTAACAACGGCTCGACCTGTCATTTGTTCCACTAAAATAAGGTTTCGGAAATGATTGCCTGCGCCAGATTACAGGGCGCTTTCACAGGATAAGTATTCATGAAAAGAGAAATCGTCATTGTTACCGCAGCCTACGGCAACAGCGTGGTAAAAGCCCGCGGCGGCCAGGCGGAGCTGCTTTCAGTGATTGCTGATGCTAAGGCCGACGGTGTGGAAATTCGTCGCGAATTGTTCACTGCCGGAGAACTGGATTCGTTGCAGCGCTGGCAGAAAAAATTAAAAGTCATGGATTGTTTGCGGTGTATTCCGTGCCGTTTCCGCTGTTTTCAGCCGGTGGCAAGCTTAATTCTGATGCATCACAATATTTTGAAGAGGCGCGCATTCTCAATGCCCGCACCATTAAGTTTTCTCTCGGCGAATTTATGCCGGGCCAGGATCTGACCCCGCTGAAGGTTGTACTGGCGTCAAGCCCGGTGAAGCTGGTGGTTGAGAATGACCAGTCGCCGGATTGCGGCATTCTTTCACGCATTAACGCTTTTATGTTTGCTGCTGAGTCGCTGCATCTGCCGTTAAGCATGACGTTCGACATGGCCAACTGGCTGTGGGTCGGACAGGATCCGGCCGTGGCCGCTGAGCGTCTGGCGCGTCATGTGGGTTATGTGCATGTCAAAGCTGCACAAAAACGTAGCGGAAAATGGCATGCCGTCGCGCTCGATGACAGCGATGGCAGTTGGGAACCTTTATTGAAAAGCCTGCCTCAGGATGTGCCACGCGGTATCGAATTCCCGCTTGAGGGTGATGATCTGACCGCGGTGACGCGCCATTACGTAGAACTGTTACGTCAGTAAGCGCCGTCGGGACCGTGCTGATGCACTATCAGGAGAAACAGTTATGAACCAGTCCAGGATCGCCACCCGCCGCTGGTGGTACATCATGCCGATCGTGTTCATCACTTACAGTCTGGCGTATGTCGACCGCTCGAACTTCAGTTTTGCCTCAGCGGCCGGTATCAACGACGATTTGGGCATTACCAAAGGGATGTCGTCCCTGTTGGGTGCACTGTTTTTTTTGGGCTATTTCTTCTTCCAGATCCCCGGCACGATTTACGCTGAACGCCGCAGTGTTAAGAAACTGATTTTCTGGTGTTTATTGCTTTGGGGGGGATTCGCCTCTTTAACCGGCGTGGTAACCAACATTCCGATGCTGGCAGTAATCCGCTTCGCCCTCGGCGTGGTGGAAGCTGCCGTGATGCCCGCCATGCTGGTGTATATCAGCAACTGGTTCACCAAATCCGAGCGTTCCCGTGCTAACACCTTTCTGATCCTCGGCAATCCGGTGACAGTGTTGTGGATGTCGGTGCTTTCCGGCTATCTGATCAAATCCTTTGGCTGGCGCGAGATGTTTATCTTCGAAGGCATTCCGGCGGTTATCTGGGCGGTTATCTGGTGGTTTACCGTCAAAGATAAACCTGAACAAGTCAGCTGGCTGAGCGACCAGGAGAAACAGGCGCTGGCCGCACAACTGGAAAAAGAGCAGAAAGACATTCAGGCGGTGGGCGGTTACCGGGAAGCCTTCCGCTCGCGCAATGTGGTGCTGCTTTGCCTGCAATATTTCTTCTGGAGCATTGGCGTGTATGGCTTTGTGCTCTGGCTGCCGTCGATTTTACGCGACGGCAAATCAATGGGCATGGTCGAAGCGGGCTGGTTATCTTCCGCCCCTTATCTGGCCGCCACTATCGCCATGATCCTGGTGTCCTGGGCATCGGACAAAATGCAAAACCGTAAGTTGTTTGTCTGGCCGTTATTGCTGGTGGCCGCGCTGGCGTTCTTTGGTTCATGGGCCGCTGGCACAAACAATTTCTGGCTTTCGTACAGTTTACTGGTGGTTGCGGCTGCGGCAATGTATGCCCCGTACGGGCCGTTCTTCGCCATTATTCCTGAAATGCTGCCCAAAAATGTGTCCGGTGGCGCGATGGCTTTGATTAACAGCCTCGGCGCACTGGGCTCATTCTTTGGCTCCTGGTTTGTCGGCTATCTCAACGGCAATACGGGCAGTCCGGCAGCCTCATTTATTTTCATGGCCGTGTCGTTACTGGTTTCCGCAGGTTTAACCCTGCTGGTGAGACCGCGAAAGGCCAACATTCAGCCGAAAGAAGTTTCCTTAACCCAAGGGAGTAAGTCATGAAGCCGTCTATCGTTTTATATAAAAAATTACCCGCCGACCTGCATCAGCGTCTTGAAGAGCATTTCACCATCACTGAATTTGATGGCATTACGGATAAGAACCGTGCTCAGGTGTTTGATGCGCTGCAAAACGCCGAAGGGTTACTGGGTTCCGGCGGGAAAATTGATAAAGAACTTTTCGACCATGCACCGCGCCTGCGTGCGGTTTCTACCATTTCCGTCGGTTATGATAATTTCGATGTGGCAGAACTGACCCGCCGCGAAATCCCGATGATGCATACTCCGACGGCGCTGACCGATACCGTCGCTGACACGGTGATGGCACTGGTGCTCTCTACCGCCCGCCGCGTGGTAAATGTGGCCGAGCGCGTAAAAGCCGGTGAATGGAATGAAAACATTGGCGAAGACTGGTTCGGCATTGATGTTCACCATAAAACCATGGGCATCGTCGGCATGGGCCGTATCGGTCTGGCGCTGGCGCAACGTGCGCATTTCGGTTTCGACATGCCGATTTTGTACAATGCGCGCAGCCAGCATAAAGAAGCGGAAGAGAAGTTTGGCGCGCGTAAATGCGAGCTGGATGAGCTGCTGAAAGAGTCTGATTTCGTCTGTATCTTGCTGCCAATGACCGAACAAACCTTCCATCTGATCGGTAAGGAAGAGCTGGCGAAGATGAAATCCAGCGCGATTTTGATCAGCGCAGGTCGTGGCCCGGTTATCGATGAACCAGCCCTGATCGAAGCGCTGAAAGCCGGTACGATTTATGGTGCTGGTATGGACGTGTTCGAGACTGAGCCGCTGCCAAAAGATTCTCCGCTGCTGAGCCTGCCAAACGTGGTGGCGCTGCCACATATCGGCTCTGCGACTCATGAAACCCGCTACGATATGGCGGCCTGCGCAGTGGATAACCTGATCGCCGCACTCAAGGGTGACGTGAAACAGTTCTGCGTGAACCCGGAAGTTCTGAAGAAGTAAGATAAAGAATGGGCGAGACCGGTCCGGGCGCAATCCTGCGGCCGGTCTCCCGATTATTTTCGAAGGGTCAGAGGTATTTCATTAATATCTCTCTGATTTTCCCGTCAGCTTTTCTTGCATATATTTCCTTGTTAAACGCATGAAGACTGCTTTTCAGCGCCAGCGTCGGGGCATCGTCGGGTGCCAGAAGCTTAAAGGAAAGGCTGCCAGTAAAGGCTTTTCTTCCGGCGACCATCGACTTAAATTTGTTGAGCAATTCTTCGCCCCCCAGTTCACGGGCACGGGTCTTCAATCCTTTAATAAGAGGGTCTTTCCAGGTTTGCTTGTCGTAATAAGGTAACCGCTTTTTCAGTGACAAATAATCGGAAAGGCTTTGATCGCCCGACATCATGCCAGTCTTGCTGATACTGGTCAGATTTTTAAACGTCGTGCCGGGAATGGTTTGGGTAATAACGATATGTACTTTTTTCTTTCCCGTACCGCGGGAGAAGCCGTGGCACTGGAATATATTTTCGTCTTGCATGGTTGAATAGTGACATTCAGAAAACAAATCATTATAAATTGACCCTGATAAGGAACCTTTGAGGTTTTTCAGTAATCGTTCAATACTCCCTTTTTCCCTGCACACCAGGACATAAGCTGAATTATTCATCAAGCCACTGTCTTCTATCAATGAATTAATAATAAAAATCTGAGCACAGGTTGTCACGGTATCAGAACTTAAATAGGCAAGATATAAGCTACAATTTGCCGGCATCGATAAGTTATAACCGTCCAGTAATTTAATGATTTCCTGTTTTGCTGATTTTTGTATATTGATAACTTCCTGCTCAGGCATGGGTAAATAACCCATCGATTTCTTAGCGAATCCAAGGCTCTGGACAATGATGTTTTCGAAGCACAGACTCAACAGGGCAGCTTTATAATCACGATCAGATGAAGCCGCACCTCGGGTGACGTCCATTTCATCGATCAGAATAACGGTATTGCACGTTATTATGTCCAGCTGGTAGAGAAAATCAGCCAGCACTGTCGATAATACATCGGGAGACAGGAGACTGTAGGGCGTCACAATAATTACCGGATCATCATAATTCAATTTTTTACCCGGACTGAACACTTCCTTTCCCTGCATATTAATATGTCTTGTTTTGGCATTCACCGTAATTAATGCCCCCTCAGCCTGGGTGCTCCGCGCGATGTCTTTTATTTTCTGTCCCAGCGCATGGTCTCCTCCGCCTGCCGTGAAAATATTCAGTATAAGTATGCTTCTTTTCATTTTATCAACCTGATATATATATTCTTAAACATAATTATGCCAAGAAAGAAAAAATATCATAAGCCGTTTTTTATTACTCTGCCATTAAGCATAAAGGGTTCCGTTCAGGGATATTCGAAAAATACATTGAATGATTTTCCGTATTCATCTTTTTTAATACTTCTCCACGCCAAAACCCGCAGGTCCGATTGCACTGCCTTGCTGCAGGCGTTATGGTGGGTATCACATTTCGATAACATACAAAGCTTTCTATGACGTTTTCTGCTTTCGGTGACAAATTTACCCGTTTTTCAGGCATCACACGCCTGATGGGCGACATGAATGACGGTTTACGCACGCCTGGCGCGGTGATGCTCGGCGGCGGTAATCCGGCGCAAATTCCTGAGATGCAGGATTATTTCCAGACGCTGCTGGCGGAAATGCTCGCCGCAGGCAAGCTGACCGAAGCGCTGTGCAATTACGACGGGCCGCAGGGCAAAGATGTGTTGCGTCATGCGCTGGCAGACATGTTACAGAAAGAACTCGGCTGGCAGCTTGACGCGCAAAACATCGCACTGACCAACGGCAGCCAGAGCGCCTTCTTCTATTTGTTCAACCTGTTCGCCGGACGCCGTGCCGACGGTAGTATGTCAAAAGTATTATTCCCGCTGGCACCGGAATATCTCGGTTATGCCGATGCCGGTCTGGACGAAAATCTGTTTGTTTCAGCCAAGCCGAACATCGAATTACTGCCGGAAGGCCAGTTCAAATATCACGTCGATTTCGATCATCTGAATATCACCGATGATATCGGCCTGATCTGCGTGTCACGCCCGACCAACCCGACCGGTAACGTCATTACTGACGAAGAACTGATCCGCCTCGATGCGCTGGCACAGCAGAAAGATATTCCGTTATTAATCGACAACGCGTATGGCGTGCCGTTCCCGGGCATCGTATTCACTGACGCCACACCGCTGTGGAATCCGAATATTATCCTGTGCATGAGCCTGTCGAAACTCGGCCTGCCGGGTTCACGCTGTGGCATCGTGATTGCTGATGAAAAAATCATCAAAGCGATCAGTAATATGAACGGGATTATCAGTCTGTCGCCGGGCAGTGTCGGCCCAGCGATTGCCCATGAAATGATTGTCCGTGGCGATTTGCTGCGCCTTTCCGAAGAAGTGATCAAACCGTTCTATTTCCAGCGCGTGCAGGAAACTATCGCCACGCTGCGCCGTTATCTGCCGGAAGAACGTTGCCTGATCCACAAACCGGAAGGGGCGATTTTCCTGTGGCTGTGGTTCAAGGATTTACCGATCACCACCGAAGTGCTGTATCAGCGCCTGAAACAACGTGGGGTACTTATGGTGCCGGGCGATTACTTCTTCCCGGGTCTCGAGCATCCGTGGCCACATACGCATCAGTGCATGCGGATGAATTACGTGCCTGATGCGGAACAGATCGAGCGCGGCGTGAAAATTCTGGCAGAAGAAGTAGAAAAAGCCCACGCTGAAGGCTGATTTTTCACAATAAAGTGACCAGAAGGAATGATATTCTTTCGGGTCACTTTATCAATCTAAGGACCCTTACTCATGAGTAGAAAACAATCTTATTCTCAATGACATCATAAAGTTATTTATATCTCCCTCAACGCATCCAGATACACATTCATTCAAAAAAATCAATTCATTTTATATATAGATATACATCACTTTATATTTTTTACAGTTAAACAAAAAAATAACATTATTTATCAAAGAAATAAAAACCCAGTCAAGAGCTTTAGTATTTTACATAATCAATTAAATGGGAATTTTATTATCACTGGCGTATTTTTATGCAATATGTATTTTTTGATTTAAAAAATAGGTGAGAAAATGATTAACAGATTACGTCAATATATTAATAAAACAAACGGTACATACAGTTTTTTTAATCAGGTGACGTACATACAGCAAAACAAATGGGTAGCTAACAACCCCCGAAATCTTGGTGGAGCATGGTTAGGAAGTCATAGAGACTCAGAAAGTAAACAAATTCAGTACGGATTACGTGGAGCCTGTTATGGCCTCTCTGCGGCATATTTAATTACTGGTAGAGATTGGAGTAGTTTCAAATGTTTCATCAATACCTCTGCATCGCATCGATTGATATTAGGAATAATGAATATTCAGGAACAGAACTCTGCGTTGGCATATAAACAAGCTAAATTAAAAGCACAAAAAAGTTTATTTGATAATTTTCACCGCAAAGGGCATTCCCCCAAGGTAAACTACATGCGTACTCAAGACGCATACCATCTGATAATGAAGAATGAGGGGAGGTTGATCTGCTTAAAAACGTCAACTCTGCCGCAGGCCAGTACTACCGCTGCAAGAATCGAAGGGCTGGTAAAATCGTTAAGGCAAGACAGCTTATATGAAATAGGTATTTATGAGGGTTGCAAGGGAGGCCATTCCATCGCTATCAGAACAGATGGGAACATGATTAAACTCTTTGATGCAAATATAGGTGAAATATCTTACGACTACAACACAAAACAGATCATGCATTTTGTGGAAGCACTTTGTATAGTATTTGATGGGTGTTACAAGAACTACAACCGAATCACAGTTGACGAATATTATCGTTAAGTTACATCACTCTAAATACATGCTTACCTCATCACTAAGAGCTTCAATTACGGAAAACGCTTTGAAAGACTTGAACAAAATAAATACACCTCGTTTTACTTACTGATTAAGATAATATATACCTCATCACATCCTGCTTTATGTTCCCCCGCATCGGGGGAACATAAACAGATCACGTTTATTCGGACTGATTTTCCAGCGCCGGTTTTTCAGTACCAATCGCAATTTTTTGCGGTTGCAATGCTTCCGGTACATCACGAACCAGATTGATATGCAGAAGGCCATTCGTAAATTCAGCCGCCGAGACGTGCATATGCTCTGCCAGCGTGAAGCTCAGGGTGAAAGGCTTAATCACCAGCCCCTGATGCAAATATTCCACTTTAGTTTCCGGCTGAGCCGGTGTGCCGCTGACCGTTAATCGCGGCCCTTCGACTTCAATATTCAGTTCGCTTTGCTGGAAACCGGCCAGCGCCAGTGAAATGCGGTAATGGTTGTCATCAGACTTTTCAATATTGTAAGGAGGAAAAGCCTGATCGGCGCCTTGCATTGAACTGGCTAATTTATCGAAACCAATCCACTGACGCAGTAATGGGGAAATATCATAATTACGCATAATGTAACTCCTTCTTTGAAGCGAGATGATTAATGTCGTCATCCTTTTTGGATATGACAGTACAGCTCCCTGACGGCGAGCCTAAACTTTTTCATTTCGTGGCGGTCAACAACGATGATGGTCGCTGAATTAACGGATCTCGATACGCCGTGGTTTGGACGACTCAGGAACGACGCGTTCCAGATCGATATACAGCAAACCGTTCGACAAATTGGCCGCTTTTATCTGAATATGTTCAGCCAGCTGGAATTTGCGCTCGAAATTACGTTCCGCGATGCCCTGATATAAATAGGTTCGCTCAGTATCGCCAGGTGCATGCGCGCCTTTGACCAGCAGCATGTTGTCATGCGCAGTGATGTCCAGCTCAGATTCGGCAAAACCTGCGACCGCGATAGCAATCCGGTAATGATTTTCGTCAACCAACTCGACATTATAAGGGGGGTAGCCGCCGCCCTGATTCTGACCCGATTCGATAAGATTAAATAAGCGGTCAAAACCAATGGCAGAACGGTATAGCGGGGATAAATCAAAATTACGCATTGCTACTTCTCCTGATATTCAGCGAGTTTTTTAAATAGCCTTCCAGGCGGACAGACCAGCGTCACAGTGATGACAGAAGAACCCTTCCGGCGTTTCTCCTCCTGCGTCGTACAGTTAAAATGGAGACAAAAGGGCATATTTCAAGCCTGAAAAAACAAAAAATTTGGCTGTTGTTTATATGATGACAGCCAAAATACATGACGGGACAGGGCTACAATCCAGGGAGAGCAGGCGAATTCCTGCAAGATTTCAAATAGTAATTACACTTAATGGGATCGCAGCCACAGAGCTACAGCTTGCTTTGTTAATTTTTTGGGCTGAGTGGTATAAGTCACATTGACGTATAAGCTCAGCCTGACAGCATAAGATGAGTTCTAACATGACGAAATTTGCATTAACGCCGCTGATGACAGGATGTGTTTTTTTAGCGACGAGCGGTTGCTCCAGCGTAATGAGCCATACAGGTGGTGACACCGGATATTATTCAGGCGCACGTGCTGATGTGAATATGATAAAAAGCGATGACACCAGTTGGGCGATGACGCCGCTGCTGTTGATTGATTTGCCGTTCAGCGCCGTGCTGGATACGGTATTGCTGCCTTATGATTATTTTCGCAGCGGAAAAGTGACGACGCGCGATCGCGTCAAAGCCAGTGAAGAACACAATATTGCGCTGAGTAACGGTGTGGATATCGATCACATCCCGCCCATGACGACCACGCCGCGTCAGCAAAAATCGTCGACACATAAGAAGTAGTCACAATAAAACCGGCCTGTTCCGACCGGTTTACATCGTTCGCTAATCGCTATCGGCCACGCAAATCTGCGCATAGCCGTTACACTGGCGCATAAACGCCACTTTGCTGCCATCGGGAGAATACACTACGGCATCGGCACAGGGTGCGTTTTCTGATCGTTGCGTTAACCGCTGCATCTTTCCGCTTTCCATGTCCAGCCGCATCACGCTGTTATCGCATACCAGCGCCAGTGATTTTCCATCCTGGCTCCAGCTGAAGGCTGATTGAATTCCGCTTTCAGAATGGCTGATTTGCGCCGGCGCGCCGCCGTTAGGTGACACCGTCCAGACCTGAACCACTCCGGTTTCATCTTGCATCAGAAACGCAATCTTTGCGCCATCCGGCGATACGCGCAACCAGTGACGCGGTTGCAGGGCAATACCATTTTCAGTAAAAGTAATCCGTCTCTGTTTCACGCCCGCGGGTGACGCAGGCAGCATTTCCGGCGTGCCCTGCAAAGGTTTATCACCCGCCTGACGGTAATCCTCATCATTGCGCGGCAAATCCACCACAAAGATTTCCGGGTGCTTTTCACCACGAGCGGAAAGCGTGTCGCCGATAAAAGCCAGCGCCCACCGCTGACGGCTGCCATCCGGTTTCAGATAGCCTTCACGGCCAATCCAGCCTTCTTCGTAAGCCCGGTTGATTTCATCGCTGCCGGGGTGAGGACAGGGCGTGGTTTCGCTGACCAGCATGCTGAAATGGCTTCCATCGTATTCACGGGGATGATGCTTTGGCGGAATAACGGGATATCCTGAAATCGCCACGCCGACGTTGCGCAGATCGAGCGCCGGATCGCGTTCATGCAACACATGGTCGTTATAGGTAAAGCTCAGACGCGAACCGTCCGGGCTGAAGACGTGAACATGTGTGCCACCGCGCAGGGCTCCGGCGGTAAAGGGGGCGGTAATGTCCATCGCATCCAGCGTGACGGCCTTTTCGCGCGCGGGCTCAGTGACAATAACTCCGCGACGGTGATGAAAATCATACTGCCAGCTGGCATCAGGATTTTCAGGGCCATGAATAAACGCATAACGGACAGGAAGATCCGGGCTGACTGTCACCACTCCCACATGCGCGCCGTCTTTTGCCTGATAAAGGACTTCCGTCTCACCGGTTTCGACATTCACGCGCTCAATGGTTGAACCGCTAAAAGAACCGCCATGCGGACGGACGTCATACACCAGCCACTGGCTGTCCGGCGTCCAGACATTAATGTTGGTGAGCTGATGCCCGCGGGCATCAGAAGTTAATTGTTTTTCCATGGCTGCAAGGTTCCTTCGGTACAAGCTCAGACGTTCAGAACAAATTTCTCGACCGCAAACGCCACGCCGTCTTCCGTGTTTGTTTTGGTAACGAACTGGCTGACGGCTTTTACGCTGTCCAGCGCATTCCCCATCGCGACACCAATTCCGGCGTATTCCAGCATCGCAATGTCGTTCTCCTGATCACCGAGCGTCATCACGCTCTCCCGCGCGATACCCAGTTTTTCCGCCAGTACTTTCACGCCTTCACCTTTATTCACGCGCTTATCGAGAATTTCGAGGAAATACGGTGAGCTTTTCATGATGGTGTAGCGTTCTTTTGCTTCAGCAGGAAGCTGACGAATGGCGCGATCCAGCAAGTCCGGATCGTCAATCATCATGACTTTCGGGAAGGTCAGCGCCGGATCCATTTCCTCTGCCGGGCAGAATTGCAACGGAATGCCGGTGGTGAAGGATTCATGTACGCTGTATTTGCTGATATGGCGGTTGGCGGTAAACAGGTCGGTTTGGGTCAGTGCATGGAAATGCACACCAAGGTCACGCGCCAGCTGTTCAAAGTAGTGATAATCTTCAATTTTGAGGGCTACTTCGGCAATTACGCTGCCATCTTTCGCATTGTGCACAAGCGCGCCATTGTTGGTGATGCAGTAACAACCGTCCTGCTGTAAATCCAGTTCCATCAGATAACGCTGCACACCGACGAACGGACGGCCGGTCGCCAGAACGATTTGCACACCTTTCGCCCGTGCTTCTGACAACGCTTTTTTAACGGCGGGGGTCACTTCATGCTGCGGATTGAGCAATGTCCCGTCCATATCAATTGCAATTAATTCAATAGCCATAGCATCCTCAGAGTTTAAGAAATCTTGCGCAATGCTAACGCGATTACCCGCTGTAAAGCCAGCCGGAATGCGGGTCGCGTCAGACGAAAAAAAAGTCCGAAGCGGTTTCCCGGTTCGGACTCTTTATCAGCTCACGCCATTATCAGATATCGATATTGGCCGCTTTCAGGGCATTCTCTTCGATGAAGGCGCGACGCGGTTCAACCGCATCGCCCATCAGCGTAGTGAACAACTGGTCAGCAGCGATGGCATCTTTCACGGTCACACGTAACATGCGACGTTGTTCAGGATCCATGGTGGTTTCCCACAGCTGATCAGGGTTCATTTCACCCAGACCTTTGTATCGCTGAATCGACAGACCACGACGGGACTCTTTCACCAGCCATTCCAGCGCCTGCTCGAAGCTGGTCACTGGCTGACGGCGTTCGCCACGTTCGATGAAGGCATCTTCTTCGATCAGGCCGCGCAGCTGTTCGCCCAGCGCACAGATTTTGCGGTATTCGCCACCCTGAATGAAGTCTGCATCGAGATCGTAATCCGTATCAACACCGTGTGTACGGATACGCAGAACCGGTTCGAAAAGCTGATGTTCACGGTTTTCACGCACGATCGCGCTGTAAGAACTGCCGTGCTGCTCTTTCTCATTGAGACGCGCAACCAGCGATTCTATCCAGGTCTGAACTTTCGCCTGATCGGTCAGATCAGACCCCGGCAGGGTCGGCTGATAGATCAGGTTATTCAGCAGCGCACGCGGATAACGACGCTCCATGCGGCCAATCATTTTCTGCACGCTGTGATGTTCAGCCACCAGTTTCTCCAGCGGTTCACCCGCCAGGGCTGGTGCATGGGCGTTGGCGTGTAACGTTGCCCCGTCCATCGCAATGGAAATCTGATACTGATCCATCGCTTCATCATCTTTAATGTACTGTTCCTGCTTACCTTTTTTCACTTTGTACAACGGCGGCTGTGCGATAAACACGTGGCCACGCTCGACAATTTCAGGCATCTGACGGTAGAAGAACGTCAGCAACAGGGTACGGATGTGTGAACCATCGACGTCGGCATCGGTCATGATGATGATGCTGTGATAGCGCAGTTTGTCCGGGTTGTACTCGTCACGGCCAATGCCGCAACCGAGCGCAGTAATCAGTGTTGCCACTTCCTGAGAAGAAAGCATTTTGTCGAAGCGCGCTTTTTCTACGTTGAGGATTTTACCTTTCAACGGCAGAATCGCCTGGTTCTTACGGTTACGGCCTTGTTTTGCTGAGCCGCCCGCTGAGTCCCCTTCCACTAAGTACAGTTCGGAATGAGCCGGGTCACGTTCCTGACAGTCCGCCAGTTTGCCTGGCAAGCCAGCCAGGTCCAGCGCACCTTTACGGCGGGTCATTTCACGGGCTTTACGGGCTGCTTCACGGGCACGGGCAGCGTCGATGATTTTCCCCACAACGATTTTGGCGTCTGACGGATTTTCCATCAGGTAATCCACCAGCTTCTCGTTCATCAGCGTTTCAACGGCCGTTTTCACTTCAGAAGAAACCAGTTTGTCTTTGGTTTGTGAAGAGAACTTAGGATCCGGTACCTTCACAGAAACGACAGCAATCAGACCTTCACGGGCATCGTCACCGGTGGCGCTGATTTTGGATTTCTTGCTGTAACCTTCTTTATCCATGTAAGCGTTCAGGGTACGGGTCATCGCCGAACGGAAACCGGCTAAGTGAGTCCCGCCATCGCGCTGTGGAATATTGTTGGTGAAGCAGTAAATGTTTTCCTGGAAACCATCATTCCACTGCAACGCAACCTCAACGCCAATATCGTCCTTCATCGTAGAGAAATAGAATACGGTCGGATGGATTGGGGTTTTGTTTTTGTTCAGGTATTCCACGAAGGCTTTGATACCGCCTTCATAATGGAAGTGATCATTCTTACCATCACGTTTATCCAGCAGACGGATTGCCACGCCGGAGTTCAGGAATGACAATTCACGCAGGCGTTTCGCCAGAATCTCATACTCGAATTCTGTGTGATTGGTGAAGGTGTTGAAGCTCGGCCAGAAACGTACCGTGGTACCGGTTACGTCAGTATCGCCAATCACTTTCAGCGGATCCTGCGGCTCGCCGTGCACGTAAGTCTGAGTGTGCACTTTGCCTTCACGGCGGATAACCAGTTCCAGTTTTTCCGACAAGGCATTAACGACGGAAACACCTACGCCATGCAGACCGCCGGAGACTTTATACGAGTTATCGTCGAATTTACCACCAGCATGAAGAACGGTCATAATGACCTGAGCAGCAGAAACGCCCTCTTCTTCATGAATGCCGGTCGGAATACCACGGCCATCATCCTGTACGGAAACAGAGTTATCCGCATGGATCGTGACCTGAATCTCTTTACAGTGGCCCGCGAGGGCTTCGTCGATAGCGTTGTCCACAACCTCGAATACCATGTGGTGCAGACCAGTGCCGTCATCGGTATCGCCGATATACATGCCGGGGCGCTTACGCACCGCGTCCAGCCCTTTTAATACCTTGATACTTGAGGAGTCATAAGAATTCGACATCAACGTTTCTCGCTCATTTTTAGTCCTGTGATAGAACGGCTATTTTACCTTGTTCCACGCGGAACATCTTGCCCTTTTCACCCATCATATCGGTCACTTGCTCAGCGCTTATTGCACTGACAAAAACCTGTGCCTGGGTGGCTTTCAGGCGATCAGCCAGCAACCGACGTCGTCGGCGTCCAGCTCAGAGGCAAAATCGTCAAGAAGATACAGGCAACGCCGCCCGCTCTGTCGGGTGAGAAACTCACCCTGCGCCAGTCTCAGCGCACACATCAGTAACTTCAACTGCCCACGGGACAGTAAATCTTCCACCGGCGTGCCGTCGGCACGAATGCGGAAATCCGCTTTATGCGGGCCTGATGCGGTATAGGTTAAGGCTCTGTCGCGTTCAAAATTACGCTCCAGCAACTCGCCGTACTCCGTCTCCTTATCCCATCCACGCTGGAAAGAAAAACTGAGGGCGAATTCGGGCAGGAATTGCGCGCAGGTCGCGCTGATATCAGCCGCGATCGCGTCGCTGTAAGCTGCCCGCCATTCGCTAATACGCCCGGCTAACGGGATCAGTTCCTGATCCCAGGCACGAATTTGCGCATAACGACTCACCTGTCGCAGCGCGGCGTTGCGCTGCTTGAGTAACCGTCGCAGGTTGCTCCAGGCGATAAAAAAACCGGGGTCGTGATGAAAACAACCCCAGTCAATAAATGCCCGCCGGTACTTCGGCCCGCCGTTGAGCAGGGTGAAGCCTTCGGGTGTGATCAGTTGCATCGGCAGCATCTGTGCCAGTTCAGACACTTTGTGGCCATCACTGCCATCAATGCGTACTTTACTGTCGCCCTGACGGCTTTTGCTCAGACCAATCGACAATTCACGTTCACCGCCGTCATCCACACGCGCATGGAGAACAAACTCCGGCTGATCGTGACGAATCACGCGTCCGGCCTGCAAACTGCGAAAAGCGCGGCCATGCCCCAGCGTATAGACCGCTTCGAGCACACTGGTTTTACCGCTGCCATTGGGACCGACCAGAAAGTTAAAACCGGGCGACGGATCTAAATCTGCCGCCTCGATGTTGCGGAAATCTTTTATCAGTAAGCGCGTTAAGGCCATCTACTATCCATTCCAGGGCATCATCGTCGCAGTCAGTTTGCGTGCAGCTACAGTAAGCGGAGCATACTCAGGTGCGTGGGCATTGCGAACACTGCCCGATCGCAAAATGACAAGTCAGATAGCCCGATTACAGCCGCATTGGCATAACGACATACGCCGCCGACTGACTGGCTGCGTCTTCAATCTGCACGCTGGAAACAGAGTCCGTCAGCAACAGATTAACGTCTTCGCACTTGAGTGCATTGAGCACATCCAGTACGTAACTGACGTTGAAACCGATTTCCATTTCGGTGCCTTCGTAACCGACATCCAGAATTTCTTCTGCTTCTTCCTGTTCCGGGTTATTCGCGGTGATTTTCAGCTGGTTATGGCTGACATACAAACGCACGCCGCGGAATTTTTCATTGGACAGGATCGCGGCACGGGCAAACGCCTGCTTGAGCAAATCGCAGCCTGCCTGCAGCGTTTTGTCCGGATTTTTCGGCAATACGCGGCGATAGTCAGGGAAACGACCGTCAACCAGTTTAGAGGTAAAGATGAAGTCGCCGACGTGAGCACGGATATTGTTGCTGCCGATTTGCAGCTGCAATGTGGTGTCACCGCCATCAAGCAGACGCACCAGTTCCATCACGCCTTTACGCGGCACGATCACCGAATGCGACGGCAGAGACTGGCCGATTGGCATAGAACATACGGCCAGACGGTGACCGTCGGTCGCGACAGTACGCAGTTCTTCACCTTCGGTTTCGAACAGCATACCGTTTAAATAATAACGAACGTCCTGATGGGCCATAGAAAACTGCGTGGCTTCGATCAGACGTTTCAACGTGGCCTGCGGCAGGGTGAATTCTACTTCGCTTTGCCAGTCGTCGAGATTAGGGAAATCTGTCGCCGGTAAGGTCGACAGCGAGAAACGGCTGCGGCCTGATTTTACCAGCATGCGGTCGCCGTCGAGCGCGACGGAAATTTCCGCGCCTTCCGGCAATCCACGGCAGATATCAAAGAATTTACGCGCCGGCACCGTGGTGGCACCCGCTTCATGTGGCTGAGACAGCGCGACTTTCGCCACCATCTCCATTTCCAAATCCGTCCCGGTCAGCGACAGCGCGCCATCCGTCACCTGTAATAACAGGTTACCCAGAATAGGCAACGTTGGTCGTCCACCCAGCGGACTACTGACCTGTTGCAGTGGTTTCAGCAAATGCTCACGTTCAACAATAAATTTCATAGCGCTAGGAAGATAATGTTCTGATTAAGTTGGAGAAATCTTCTTTGATGTCGTGACTTTCTTCACGCAACTGCTCGATTTTACGGCAGGCGTGCAACACCGTGGTATGGTCCCGACCACCGAACGCATCGCCGATTTCTGGCAGGCTGTGGTTGGTCAGCTCTTTCGCCAGCGCCATCGCCATCTGGCGTGGGCGGGCTACCGAACGGGAGCGCCGTTTGGAAAGCAGGTCAGCGACCTTGATTTTATAATATTCGGCCACTGTTTTCTGAATATTATCGATAGTGACCAGCTTCTCCTGAAGCGCTAACAAATCGCGCAACGCTTCACGAACGAAGTCGATAGTGATCGCACGGCCGGTAAAGTTGGCGTTGGCAATCACACGGTTCAGTGCGCCTTCAAGCTCACGCACATTCGATCGCAGACGTTTAGCAATAAAGAAGGCAACTTCGCCCGGCAGACGAATATCGTTTTCGTCCGCCTTTTTCATCAGGATCGCCACGCGGGTTTCTAATTCAGGCGGCTCGATAGCCACCGTCAGACCCCAGCCGAAACGCGATTTCAGACGATCTTCAACACCGTTGATCTCTTTTGGATAACGATCCGAGGTCAGGATGATCTGCTGATTACCTTCCAGCAGGGCATTAAAGGTGTGGAAGAACTCTTCCTGCGAACGTTCTTTATTAGCAAAAAATTGAATGTCATCGATGAGCAACGCATCAACAGAACGGTAGTAACGTTTGAATTCTTCGATGGCGTTGTTTTGCAGGGCTTTGACCATGTCCTGTACAAAACGCTCGGAGTGCATGTACACCACTTTGGCATTGGCTTTACGCGCCATGATGCCGTTACCGACGGCGTGCAATAAGTGGGTTTTACCCAGACCGGTGCCACCATAAAGGAAAAGCGGGTTGTACGCGCCACCCGGATTATCCGCCACCTGACGCGCCGCCGCGCGAGCCAGTTGGTTAGATTTACCTTCTACGAAGTTATCAAAGGTATGTTTCGGGTTGACGTTAGAGCGATAAGACAGCTCAGGCTGAGCCGGTGAGCTGTCCCAGCTTGGACGGGAAGGCGCCAGACGCGGAATGGCAGGCGCAGCCTGTGAACTGACGCTGGCCGCAACAGGCTGGCTGACGCGTTGGATCACCGGCTTGCTGCCGACTTCAAAACGCAGCAACGGTGCATCCGTGCCACAGAAATCGTTAAGCAAGCCGTTAATATTATTTAGGTATTTGTCACGAACCCAATCCAGAACAAAACGATTCGGGGCATACAGCGCCAGCGTATTGTCGTTGAGTTCCGCCTGCAGGGGGCGTATCCACATACTGAATTCTGTGGCAGGTAGTTCATCCTGCAAACGGGCAAGACATTGCTGCCAAAGCGAAAGTGACACGGCGGACTCCACTCGAACAAGTATCAAAAAAGAAAAGGATCAGGATATTTTTTAAATCATGATTTTTGGCACACGTTCCGCCCGCTAATGGGGGAAAATTTCTCTCACCACCCTGTCAGTGGCGTAAAGTCACGTGCGAACCGCTTTTTGCGGTTTTTGTCGACAGCATCCCAGCCGGGATCGCGATCGGAATGGCGGATCATAACGCAATCCGGCCCAGAGATCCTCCCCTTCCTGACAGATTAGATCCTTTTTATCCACAGGCAGCAATCGGCAAGTGGGTAAGCTTAGCCGATCCTTTTAAAATTAGGCGATGTAATCATCACTCTGGTGAAAAAATAGGAGTCCGCTGAGTTAAATTTCATCATACTGCGAGAAAGATCGCACGCCTGTGGGTAAGGATCAGGCGAGGATCCTTGCGATTTGCGGCAGAGTCCGTATAATCTTCAGCCCTACGTGTGAAGCCTGTGTTCCTGATGGTCATAACCAGATGGATATTGCGGTGTGACCACGGGCAATTCTGGTAAACACTTGAACCATTTCTGGCAATGTAAATTGACTCAGGACTGTACAGTTATTACAATCCCGCTTCTTTATATGTTGCGACAAAGGCACCGGTCGTTTTTTCGCCGAAATGTCTTCGCGTTTACTGATCAGTAATAATTTAAGTTTAGGTAGAAATCGCCATGAAACGCACTTTCCAACCGTCCGTATTGAAGCGCAACCGTAGCCACGGCTTCCGTGCTCGTATGGCCACCAAAAATGGTCGTCAGGTTCTGGCTCGCCGTCGTGCGAAAGGCCGTACCCGTCTGTCAGCTTCTAAGTAATAAAAGCTAACCTATTTAGTGGTTAAGCTCGCTTTTCCCAGGGAGTTACGTTTGTTAACTCCCCGTCATTTCACTTTCGTCTTCCAGCAGCCACAACGGGCTGGCACGCCGCAAATCACTATACTCGGCCGCCTGAACGAGCTGGGGCATCCCCGCATCGGTCTCACCGTCGCAAAAAAACACGTCAAACGCGCACATGAACGCAATCGGATCAAACGCCTTACCCGCGAAAGTTTCCGGTTGAATCAGCATACGCTGCCGTCGATGGATTTTGTGGTAGTAGCCAAAAAGGGTGTCGCCGATTTAGATAATCGCGCGCTGACGGAAGCGTTGGAGAAATTATGGCGTCGACATTGCCGACAGGCTCCCGCATCCTGATAAAGCTGATACGTGGTTATCAGCTATTCATCAGTCCGTTGCTCGGGCCGCATTGCCGCTTTCGACCAACCTGCTCTCAATACAGTATTGAAGCAATTGGTCGTTTTGGCATGTTAAAAGGCAGTTGGTTGACTTTGAAACGCGTATTAAAATGCCATCCTTTGAACCCAGGTGGTGATGACCCCGTACCGCCGAAAACCGACAATAACAGAGAACACTAACGATGGATTCGCAACGCAATCTTTTCCTCATCGCTCTGCTGTTCGTGTCTTTCATGATCTGGCAGGCATGGCAAACGGACCACGCTCCGCAACCGGCCAACCAGACCACGCAACAGACTGCGAACACTGCAAACGGTGATGCTACTAATCAGGCTGTTCCTGATAGCGGACAGGGCAAATTAATTACAGTTAACAGTGATGTGCTGTCATTAACGATCAACACCCGTGGTGGCGACATTGAGCAGGCTCTGCTGAAGGCTTACCCAACGACTTTGGGCTCTGACCAGCCTTTCCAGTTACTGGAAACTACTCCTAATTTCCTCTATCAGGCACAAAGTGGTCTGACAGGTAAAAACGGTCCAGACAATCCGGCTAACGGTGAACGCCCTCTGTTCAAGGCGAGCTCCGATACCTTCACAATGGCTGAAGGCCAGTCTGAACTGCGCATTCCGATGACTTACACGGCGGCGAACGGTGCGATTTACACCAAAACCTTCGTGATCAAACGTGGTTCTTACGCGGTAAACGTTGAATACAACATCAACAACACCACGGCTGCCCCGCTTGAACTGACCATGTTCGGTCAGCTGAAACAAACCACCGAATTACCTAAGCACCGTGATACCGGCAGCAATAACTTTGCTCTGCACACGTTCCGCGGCGCGGCATATTCCTCAAGTGATGACAAATATCAGAAGTATGCGTTCGATAAGAGCGAAGCACTGAATGTCACGACTCAGGGTGGTTGGGTTGCGATGTTGCAGCAGTACTTTGCAACGGCGTGGATCCCATCAGCGAAAGACACCAATACCTTCTTCACCACCACCAATAACGGTATTTCAACGATTGGCTTTAAAGGCACACCGTTTACCGTTGCACCAGGTGCACAGCAACAAGTTGCTTCTATCCTGTGGGTTGGTCCGGAAATTCAGGACAAGATGGCCGCTATCGCGCCACACCTTGACCTGACGGTTGACTACGGTTGGTTATGGTTCATCTCTCAGCCACTGTTCAAACTGTTGAAATTCATTCAAGGGTTTGTCGGTAACTGGGGCTTCTCGATCATCGTTATCACCTTTATTGTTCGCGGTATCATGTATCCACTGACCCGCGCACAGTACACGTCGATGGCGAAAATGCGTATGTTGCAGCCGAAACTGGCCGCCATGCGTGAACGTATCGGTGATGACAAACAGCGCATGAGTCAGGAAATGATGGCGCTGTATAAGTCTGAGAAAGTGAACCCGCTGGGTGGCTGTCTGCCGCTGGTTATTCAGATGCCAATCTTCCTGGCACTGTATTACATGCTGTCTGGTTCCATTGAACTGCGCCACGCGCCATTCATCCTGTGGATCCATGACTTGTCAGCACAAGACCCGTACTACATTCTGCCGGTTCTGATGGGTATCACGATGTTCTTCATCCAGAAGATGTCGCCGACCACCGTCACTGACCCGATGCAGCAGAAGATCATGACCTTCATGCCGGTCATCTTCACCGTGTTCTTCCTGTGGTTCCCGTCTGGCCTGGTGGTGTACTACATCGTCAGTAACCTGGTCACCATTCTCCAGCAGCAGCTGATTTATCGCGGGCTGGAAAAACGTGGCCTGCACAGCCGCGACAAGAAAAAGTCATAAGTGAATGTCAGGACGGCTTTCGTCCTGACCGCTAAACTTGATGATAAAAAAGAAAGGCGATCATTTGATCGCCTTTTGCATATCCGTAAAAAGACCAACAGAGATCATTGCTATGAGCACCTCAGATACCATTATTGCCCAGGCAACCCCACCCGGCCGCGGTGGTGTGGGCATTTTGCGCATTTCCGGCCGTGCGGCGCGTGATGTGGCACAGGCTGTCTTAGGTAAACTGCCCAAGCCGCGTTATGCCGATTATCTGCCGTTTCAGGATGCTGATGGCAGCACGCTGGATCAGGGCATCGCGTTGTGGTTCCCCGGCCCGAACTCCTTTACCGGCGAAGACGTGCTTGAGCTGCAAGGCCACGGCGGGCCGGTGATCCTGGATTTGCTGCTTAAACGCATTATCGCGCTGGAAAACGTGCGAATTGCGCGTCCTGGCGAATTCTCTGAACGGGCTTTCCTCAACGATAAACTCGACCTGGCGCAGGCTGAAGCGATTGCTGATCTTATCGACGCCAGCTCCGAGCAGGCCGCACGTTCAGCGGTTAACTCCTTACAGGGCGCTTTCTCGAACCGTATTCATCATCTGGTGGAAGCACTCACTCACCTGCGGATCTTTGTCGAAGCGGCTATCGACTTCCCCGATGAGGAAATCGACTTCCTGTCCGACGGTAAAATCGAAGCCAAACTCAATACGGTGATGGGTGATCTCGATGCCGTGCGGGCCGAAGCACGTCAGGGCAGCCTGCTGCGTGAAGGGATGAAAGTGGTGATTGCCGGGCGTCCGAACGCCGGTAAATCCAGCCTGCTGAACGCGCTGGCTGGTCGTGAAGCGGCGATCGTTACCGATATCGCGGGCACTACGCGTGACGTTTTACGCGAACATATCCACCTTGATGGCATGCCGTTGCACATCATTGACACCGCCGGGTTACGTGAAGCCAGCGATGAAGTTGAGCGCATTGGTATCGAACGTGCATGGAATGAGATCGAACAGGCTGACTTAGTGCTGTTTATGGTCGACGGTACAACAACGGAAGCAACCGAGCCTGCGGACATCTGGCCCGAATTTATGGCCCGCCTGCCCGCGAGTTTACCTATTGTCGTTGTACGCAACAAAGCGGATATCACCGGCGAAGCGCTGGGACAAACGGAAGTGAATGGTCACTCACTTATTCGCCTTTCTGCCCGCACCGGCGATGGCGTTGATCTGCTGCGCGATCATCTGAAACAGGTGATGGGCTTCAATCACAATATGGAAGGCGGATTCCTTGCCCGTCGCCGTCACCTGCAGGCGCTGGAACAGGCCGCACAGCATCTGGTTCAGGGTAAAGATCAACTGCTTGGCGCATGGGCGGGTGAACTGCTGGCGGAAGAATTGCGTCTGGCCCAGCAATCGCTGAGCGAAATCACCGGTGAATTTACCTCGGATGATTTACTGGGGCGTATCTTCTCGAGTTTCTGTATCGGTAAATAAGCCGCTGTTCGCAGCAAACAAAACCCACATTGAAGAATGTGGGTTTTTTATTTTATTCAAAGGATTACGCCTTACCAGACTTTATAAATGCGTCCGGTCTGCGCCCCTTCCACGCTGCGACGATACGCTTTCGCCACGCGCGCTGCCGGTGCAGCCTCAAAGCCCGGGAAGAACGGGCCATAAGCTTTCAGCGACTCTTCTACTACGGTCGGGCTGACCACATTGATGCGAATACCCCGTGACAGTTCAATCGCCGCGCCCCGGACAAAGCCTTCGACGGCGGCATTTACCGTGGTGGCGTTCGCCCCCTGACGGATAGGTTCATCAGCAATGATCCCGCTGGTCAGCGTGATGGAACCGCCATCGTTAAGGAATGACTGACCGATCAGCGCAAGGCGCACCTGGCCAAGCAGTTTATTCTGCAAACCAATATTGAACTGTGCTGCGGTCATCTCCACCAGCGGGCCAAAGTGCAGGCTGCCGGTAGTAGCAATAATCGCATCAACTTTTCCCGTACTCTGGAAAAGCGCTTTTACGCTGTTTTCATCGGTAATATCGACCTGAAAATCGCCGCGGGTTTTGCCTGCGGTGACAATTTCATGGTCTGCGCTAAGCTCCTGAATCACGGCTTTACCCAATGTACCTGTCCCGCCAATCACTAAAATTTTCATCAGATATTCCTCAACGTTGTTTACAGGACCATCTTTCACCAAACTACGGGTTAGATATAGAATCGTATTATTCATTCTGTTCTAACTCAGGGTTTGTAATGTGGATAAGTTGCGGAGTATCGAGGTCTTTATCAGCGTGGTAGAAACCGGGAATTTCAGTACAGCAGCGGAAAAGCTGGGGATTTCAGCAGTGATGGTCGGCAAGCATATTCAGCAACTGGAAAAGTATTTGAATGCCCGCCTGTTGCAACGCACCACACGCAAGCAAAGCCTGACGGATGCCGGTGAAGTGTTTTACGAGAACGGAAAACGGGTGCTGGAGCAGATGAAATTCACCGAAAGCGCGATGGAAAGCCTGCAAAGCGTGCCGACCGGACTGCTGCGGATCAGCGCACCCGTATCACTCGGCTCCAGCGTGGTGGCGCCGATGCTGGCCCGTTATCTGCAAAAACACCCGAAAGTAAACGTGGAACTGATACTGAGCAACGCCAGGGTAGATTTGATCGGCGAAGGATTTGACGCGGCGATCCGTATTGGCGAAATTGGCGATGACCGGCTGGTCGCCAAGCCGCTGAACCCTTATGAAATGGTGATCTGCGCTTCTGCAGATTATTTACAGCGTTTCGGCACGCCCGCGACGCCGGAAGATCTGAAAACGCACCCGTGCCTGGTGCATACCGTCTGGAATCAGAGTGAAGGCTGGCATCTGGCGAATGCAGAGCGCACCACGTCAGCGTGGCCGGTTAACAGCCGCTATGTATCCAACGACGGTCATGCGCTGCGCGCTGCCGCACTGGAAGGCGCCGGTTTGTTGTTGCAACCCAAAGTGTTACTGGCCGAAGATATCGCCAGCGGAAAACTGATCCCGGTACTTGAGTCTTTTATCCCGAAACCCCGGGCAGTGCATCTGGTTTATCTGCCCGATTTCAGGCCGCGCGCCAAACTGACCAGCCTGATTAACTTCATGACTGAACACGCCTTTTACTGAGCCTTACGCAAAATACAAAACGGTAAGTGATCGCTCACTTACCGCTCAGTTTTGAACACTTTTAATCAGACGAAATCAGAGCTTAAAGCCTGCTACCACGGTTTCCAGCTGAACGGTCTGATCCTGCATCGCCTGCGCAGCGGCAGAAACCTGTTCCACCAGCGCGGCGTTCTGCTGCGTGGCGTTATCCAGCTGCGTGATAGCCACATTTACCTGCTCGATGCCCAGACTTTGCTCCTGACTGGAAGACATGATTTCGTTCATCAGCGTCGCCACGTTGTTCACGCCACCCATGACTTCATCCATCGTCGTTCCGGCGGTCGCCACCAGTTCGCTGCCGGTGGCGATATCCGCCACAGAATCCTCGATCAGCTTTTTGATTTCACGCGCGGAAGTGGCTGAGCGCTGTGCCAGACTGCGCACTTCGGATGCCACAACGGCGAAACCGCGTCCCTGTTCACCGGCACGCGCCGCTTCAACCGCCGCATTCAGCGCCAGAATGTTGGTCTGGAAAGCGATGCCGTCGATCACGCTGATGATATCGACGATTTTATGTGAAGAGCGGGTGATCGAGCCCATGGTCTCAACCACCTGTTTCACCACGTCCGAGCCCCTCCCGGCAACAGCCGAGGCATCACGGGCCAACTGGTTAGCCCCTTCCGCATTGGCAGCGTTCTGTTTCACGGTGCTGGTCAGCTGTTCCATTGAGGCTGCCGTTTCGACAATCGAGCTGGCCTGTTCTTCGGTTCGTGCTGACAGGTCCAGGTTACCGCTGGCAATCTGGCGCGAAGCCGAGGTGATAGCCAGACTGCTGTCGCCAACCTGACGCAGAATGGATTGCAGGAAAGACAGGAAACCGTTGAAGTTCTGGTTGATCTGATTGAACTCAGGGCTGCGGCTTTCCGGTAAGCGCCGGGTTAAGTCGGCACCGCCCGCAGAAAGCTGGGCGATATTTTTATTCAGTGCCGCCAGCTGGCGCATGAAAATTTTAATCGCGGCGATCAGAACGATCAGCAACAGCAAGACCATCGGGATTTGAACCAGTCCGAGACTCGTCAGAATGCTGTGGCTGCGCGCCAGTAACTGACTGGTCGGCATGTCGGTGGCGATAAACCACGGCCCCTGAATGTTGCTCATAAACATGGTATGCGACGTGCCGTCATTATCGTAGTCAGCCACCAGACTCGCCTGCCCGTTGATCTGATCCAGACTTTTGCGGATCTGCATCGCCAGCGGAGAAGTTTCGCCCAGTGAGGCCAGTTTCGGCAGTTTTTCATCCGTGGAATGACTGGTACCGACGATGGTGCCGTCTTTTTCCACGATATAAATCCTGGCGTGAACCTTTTTCTCCATCTCTGTCACCAGCTGGTTAAAGAACCCCAGTGTGACGTCAATGGTGGCGACGCCCCATTGCTTATCATCTTTGTAAATCGGCATCGCACAGTTAGTCCGCGGCTGGGTGCTGGCGTCATCGAAATAAGCAGGCGCCCAGACACACTGACCCTTTTCACCTTTTGATGCCGCCAGATACCACGACTGATCGAAATAGTTTGGGGATTCGGCGCTGTTCCAGAAAGTATTGACCGTCAGTTGATTATTATTATTACGGGCAAAGAAGGTGCTGAATTTGATTTTGGCCGGATCGCGTTGGTTCGGCAGAGGCCAGATCCCGCCGCCAAACACGGCAGAGTCACCGTACTGATCAACCAGTGCCGGAAGTAAACGATCGATACTGTCGCTGTCCATTTGTGCAACAGTCTGGGTAATGGTGCGAACCTGTGACTCAACTTTATTCAGGCGGTCATTAATTGCCACCGCGACATCATCCACCTGATTAGCAACCAGATTACTTTCTGTCTGTTTCAGCTGGGGAGCGATATACACCTGGATCACGATAAGCGTAACGATGATCAGCACAATAAAAAACAAGCTGATCAATGCGATAAAGCGGGATTGCGTCGTTTTTAACATTTTTGGGTACTCGCAGGCAAAGCAGCGAGATCGCTGCTTAATTAGTAACGGCATTTTCTGGCGTTTCTTTATGTGGCTGTAGTAGATATATCTGGTGTAAGAATCTTATGAGTAAAAATCCAGAACATCATTCCAGTGAGATTCTTTCCCAATAAGAGATTAAGACTGTGATTACTTTCACTTTATGTTTATGAAAAACTGTATGAAAAGGGAAGAATGTGTGTGGCACTGCGGGGTTTAAGCGGTTTTTAATGATTTCTCTTAATGTTATTCTTTAGAACAATTGAGAAACTGCGGTCGAACCATTAATCATGGAGTGAACAATGGCGTGCCATTTTGCAAGATGGGCAATGACGGATGCAGAACCGGATACACACCGGTTGCCGCAAGAGATCGTATTATTTGCAAAACACCTTTCCGAAAAACAGCGCAAGCGTTTCTTAAACGGCCGCGTTCTGCTGGCAGAAATGATTTTCTATCTCTATGGAATCGCGGAACTTCCCAGCGTCATCACGTTACCTAGCGGTCGTCCGAGTTTTGAATCCCCTGATTTGCCTGATTTCAGTCTGGCGTATGCAGGAAGTACCGTCGGTGTTTTAATCAGCAGCGAAGGGAAAGTCGGCCTCGATCTCGAAATCATTCATGCCCGCAGTGCGCTGGTGAATCAGCAACAGCAATTACAGCTTTCTGCGGTGGAGAAAACCTGGATTGCTATGCAATCCGATCCGGTGGAATCCTCTCTGCAACTGTGGTGTATCCGCCAGAGCATGCTGAAAATGTCCGGCCTGAACGATCAGAGTCCGCTTACGCTCAGCCTGAATCCCGCTTCTGGTCGTTTACGGTCTACCGTAACGCCCGAGGCGCAGGTGATGAGCGACATTGAAGGTTCCATTATCTGGTCATGTGCGCAGTCACCCTCGATTATCCGTTTGCAGTGCTGGCGTTACGAACCTGAAAACGGCTTCACCCGCACACAAACCCTGGCCACAGACCAGCAATCTGAATCACCACACTTCATGAAATTCATCAGCCTGCCACCCGCTAAATAAAACTTCCCTTTTGTTTACGCCCGTCGTGCCGTTTTTCGTTTATGGTTACAGGCAGTTCCTTTCGCAAAGTCATCCATAACAGGAGTTACCCATGTCAGCTCAACCACTGAAGTTTGTCACACTGTTAGGCAGTCTTCGTAAAGCGTCTTACAACGGAATGGTCGCCCGCACATTGCCAAAAGTGGCACCAGAGGGCATCAGCATTGAGGCGTTGCCTTCCATCGGTACACTGCCGCTCTATGATGCAGATATTCAGCAGGAAGAAGGCTTTCCGGCGGATGTTGAAGCGATTGCGGAACAAATCCGTCACGCGGATGGCGTCATTATCGTCACGCCGGAGTATAACTACTCCGTTCCGGGCGGCCTGAAAAATGCGATCGACTGGATTTCCCGCCTGCCGAATCAGCCACTGGCCGGTAAGCCCGTGCTGATCCAGACCAGTTCAATGGGTCCGGTCGGCGGGGCACGTTGTCAGTATCATCTGCGTCAGATTCTGGTGTTCCTGGATGCGATGGTGATGAATAAACCCGAATTTATGGGTGGTGTGATCCAGAATAAAGTGGATGAGCAAATCGGCGAAGTCATCGACCAGGGGACGCTCGATTTCCTGCGCGGCCAGCTGACGGCATTTGCCGACTATACGCGCCGCGTCAGCCAATAATTCCGGTCATCAGAAATGCAAACAGCCCGCAATGCGGGCTGTTTTTTTACAGGCGTTAAGCAGATGTCAGCGGATTAATGCCCGTCGACAAACGCGATTTTCAGCACAAACAGCAGGGCTACGACCACCACACACGGGCTGATTTCTTTCCAGCGGCCAGTGCCCAGTTTCATCACCACGTAAGAGATGAAGCCCAGCGCGATACCTTCGGTGATCGAGAAGCTGAACGGCATCATTACCGCGGTCACGAACGCCGGAACCGCTTCGGTCAGGTCATCCCATGAAACGCGCGCGAGGCTGGAGGTCATCAGCACGCCGACATAAATCAGCGCACCGGCCGCCGCGTATTCCGGCACCATCCCCGCCAGTGGGGAAATGAAGATCACCAGCAGGAACAGCAAACCGGTCACCACCGCCGTCAGGCCGGTACGACCGCCCACGGAAACGCCGGAGGTGCTTTCAATGTACGCGCCCACCGATGAAGTGCCGATAAATGCCCCCGCCACGGAAGACACGCTGTCAACGTACAGCGCCTGTTTCATCTGCGGGAACTTGCCCTGCGCATCAGCCAGACCGGCTTTGTCGGTCACACCAATCAGCGTGCCGGAGGAGTCAAACAGGTTCACCAGCATGAAGGAGAAAATGACGCCCGCCAGACCGATATTCAGCGCGCCTTTCAAATCCACCTGACCGACAACCGTGGTGATGCTCGGCGGCATCGACCAGAAACCGGTGTAATGCACATCACCAATCATCAGGCCAATTACGGTCGTCACAATAATCGACACCAGCACCGAGGCGTGGAAGTTACGCGACGCCAGCACGGCAATAATGAAGAACCCCAGCACACCGAGCAGCACGTTGTGCGAGGTCAGATTACCGATGGTCACGATGGTGTCAGGGTTCGGGACAATAATGCCGGCGTTTTTCAGCCCCATCATGCCGATAAACAGCCCGATACCGGCGGTAATGCCCACACGTAAACTGACCGGAATATTGGCAATCATCCAGTAACGGATGCGGAAAATAGTCAGCAGCAGCAAACCCACAGCACCCCAGAATATCGCGCCCATCCCGATCTGCCATGAAACCCCCATCGCGCCCACGACCACAAACGCAAAGAACGCATTCAGACCCATCGCCGGTGCCAGAGCGACCGGCAGGTTGGCGATCACGCCCATCAGGATGCTGCCGAACGCGGCAATCAGACAGGTAGTCACGAACACGGCCTGTTTATCCATTCCCGCAACACCCAGAATTTGCGGATTCACGAAAACGATGTAGACCATGGTCAGGAAGGTAGTTAAACCGGCGATAGTTTCGGTGCGTACGGTGGTGCCGTGCTGCGTCAGTTTAAACAGACGTTCAGCCAGACCTTTACCCGCAGTCGCATTGCTCTGTGGTGTGCTCATTGGTGAGTTCCAAAATGGGGGAAAAACAATCGGGGGGTATCCTAAGGATTTTAGCCCGAAAGCGCCAGCACTGGATGTATGGGATTAAATCTATCGTTCGGGTACAGTGCCATAATGCACGCCAATAGATGAAACGCTCACAGGGAGAAAGTATGCCACAGGTTGAATGTGTCTTTTTTGATTGCGACGGTACGCTGGTGGACAGTGAATTGTTGTGCTGCGAAGCCTATGTCGAAATGTTCGCGCATTTTGGTGTGACGGTTTCATTCGACGAAATGTATAAGAAATACAAAGGCGTCAAACTTTACGAAATCGTCGCGATCGTCAATAAAGAGCACGGTATCGACGTGCCGAAAGAAGAAATGGAAGTCGTGTTTCGCCAGCATGTTGCCCGTCTTTTCGACAGCAAACTTGAACCTATTGACGGCGCACGCGAGTTACTGGAACAAATCACCGTGCCGATGTGTGTCGTCTCAAACGGCCCGGTCACCAAAATGCAGCACTCTCTCGGCCTGACCGGATTGCTGCCTTTTATGGGGGATAAGTTATTCAGCGGCTATGATTTACAGCGCTGGAAACCCGATCCTGCCGTCTTGTACAAAGCAGCCGACGTCATGAACGTGCCGGTGGAAAACTGCATTCTGGTAGAAGATTCCGTGGCAGGCGCACAGGCCGGGATCACCGCAGGCATCCCGGTGTTTTACTACTGCGCCGACCCGCATAACCCGCCGCTGGATCACCCGCTGGTGACCACTTTCCACGACATGCGCGAACTGCCGGGGATCTGGCGTGAAATGGGGTATCAGATCACTCGCTGAGTGATTTTTCGTACGCCTGCATGCGCTTTTCCAGCTCCGTCAGAGATCGCAGGCCATCAGCCAGCGGCAGGGTTTTATCATTGAAGATTTCCAGTGACCAGGGGCCGGTGAAACCTTTACGGTTCAGCGTGCTGACAAAATCCACCAGCGGTAAATCGCCCTGCCCCGGATAACAGCGGTAACTACGGCTCCACTGCTGCACGTTCATGTCTTTGAACGGTACATCGGCAAGTTGCAGGAAACTGATTTTTTCCAGCGGCACTTCATCCAGACGGTCAAGATTGTCGCCCACGGCGAGAATATGAAAGCTGTCGAGCACAATGCCCAGCGCCGGACTGTTCACCTCGCGTACGCGATCCCACGCCTGGCGGTAACGGTTGACGTGTTTACCCCATGCCAGCGCTTCATAGCCGATACGGATGTCATACAGCTCCGCCATTTCCGCCAGCGCAGCGAGATCGGCAATCTGCACCTCCCGCTCCGGTGAACTTTCCGGATCGGTGTTGCTGCACACCAGTAAATGATCGCAGCCCAGCTCGCTCATCAGGTCGAACTGGCGGCGTGCGCTGGCGAGTTTTTCAACCCGCTTCTCTGCCGGAACCCCTTCGAAATCACGGAAAGGTTGCAGCAGGAAAATACGCAGGCCGAGAGAATCGGCGAGGTTACGGATAGCCGCCGGTTTGACAGGACTTTTAAGCAAATCGTCTTCGAATATTTCCACACCATCAAATCCTGCAGCCGCAATGGCGGTAAGTTTTTCAGGCAAGGTTCCTGGTACTGAAACTGTCGCAATAGAATGTAACCGGGTGGTTGCAGGCAAAATAGTGTCCTTTTAGTCAGGCTTCGATACTTACAGTAGTGGACCCTCACGCCACATTCGTCAAGTGCGGCGAAGTTGTATGAACGCACAGATTGTAACTGGGCTAAGCAATGGTTAATCTCTGTGGCGAGAATGTGGTTAATGAAGAGGATAAGACGCTGAGCAGCCAAAGTTCCCCGGCGCCGGACGTAAAAATGATCCGATAGGACTCAGGCAGCGCATTTTCGACAGCGCTCTGGCTGAATTCGCTGAATCCGGTCTGATGGGCGCGCGCATGGAAAATATCGCCTCCAATGCCAGCACCACGAAACGTATGGTGGTCTACCACTATAAGACCAAAGAAGCCCTGTACATGTTGGTTCTGGAACACGTTTATCGCGGTATTCGCCAGCACGAGCTGGAGCTGGACTTATCTTCGTTGCCACCTGCGGAAGCGATCGTCAAACTGGTAGAAGCCAGCTTCGATTTCCATGTCTCACACCCGGAATTTATCCGTATTGTATCGACAGAAAACATGCTGCGCGGCCGCTTTATCCGCCAGTCCACCAGCATCCGTGAGATCAACAAAACGGCATTAACGCTGCTGGAAGATATCCTTGAACGCGGCAAACAAAGCCATCTGTTTAAGGAAGATGCGCAGGCGCGCGACGTTCACCGCCTCATCAGCAGCTTGTGTGTGCACCAGGTCGCCAACCAATATACGTTCGGCGCTTTGTTTGAAAATCCGGATGAGGTGGATTTACAGACCGCCCATTACCGGCAGTTGGCCGTACAGGTCGCGCTGCGCTATGTGATGAAATAATTGCGCTGACCGGACGCGGGTATAAGATCGGAAAGCAAAAAGGCCTCGTCAGAGGCCTTTTTTGTGGAGCGATGTCAGTAAACCCTTATTCTTTCGGCACATCTTTACCGTCTGTCAGCAATTTATCCAGCGCATCGCCGCCCACATGACGGAAATCCTGACCTTTCACAAAGTAGAAAATGAATTCGCAAATGTTCTGGCAACGGTCACCGATACGTTCGATAGAACGGGCGCAGAACAGTGCGGTCAGCACGCTTGGAATCGTGCGTGGATCTTCCATCATGTAGGTCATCAGCTGGCGCACAATGCCTTCATATTCCTGATCCACTTTTTTATCTTCACGGTAAATACGCACCGCTTCGTCAAGATCCATACGCGCAAACGCATCCAGCACATCATGCAGCATCTCTACGGTATGGCGGCCCAGCGATTCCAGGCTGACCAGCAACGGCTGATGCAAATGTGAGAATTTTTCCAGCGCCGTGCGGCAGATTTTATCTGCCACGTCACCGATACGCTCGAGTTCAGAAATGGTTTTGATAATCGCCATCACCAAACGTAAATCGCTGGCGGTTGGCTGGCGCTTGGCAATGATGCGCACACAAGCTTCGTCGATCGCCACTTCCATCAGGTTAACTTTGTCATCACCTTTGATGACGCGTTGCGCCAGTTCGGCATCCTGATTGTGCATCGCCGTGATGGCGTCAGTCAGTTGTTGCTCAACCAGGCCGCCCATCGCCAGAACCTGCGTACGGATATGTTCAAGCTCAGCATTGAACTGGCCAGAAATGTGTTTGTTTAAGTTCAGGTTGTCCATTCTTTGTACCTCAACCGTAGCGGCCAGTAATGTAATCTTCAGTCTGTTTGCGCGCTGGTGAAGTGAACAGCGAGTCAGTGTCGCTGTATTCGATCAGTTCGCCCAGATACATAAACGCAGTGCGATCTGAACAACGCGCAGCCTGCTGCATGTTGTGGGTCACGATCACCACGGTGTAATCAGATTTTAACTCGGTGATCAGCTCTTCGATACGGCCGGTAGAAATCGGATCGAGCGCCGAGCAAGGTTCATCGAGCAGCAGAACGTCAGGACGGATCGCAATACCACGTGCAATACACAAACGCTGTTGCTGGCCGCCGGACAGGCTGTAACCACTCTGGTGCAACTTGTCTTTAGATTCATTCCACAATGCAGCTTTGGTCAGCGCCCATTGCACACGCTCGTCCATATCCGTGCGGGACAGCTTTTCAAACAGACGGACACCAAACGCGATGTTGTCGTAAATCGACATCGGGAATGGCGTCGGTTTCTGGAAGACCATGCCGACTTTGGCGCGCAGCAGCGCGATGTCCTGCTTATCAACCAGAATGTTTTCGCCATCAAGCAGGATTTCACCCTCAGCGTGCTGTTCCGGATACAGCTGGTACATTTTGTTAAACGTACGCAGCAGCGTGGATTTACCACAGCCTGACGGGCCGATGAATGCCGTGACTTCGTTCTTAGCAATATCCAGGGAAATATTTTTCAGCGCGTGGAATTTGCCGTAATAAAAGTTCAGATCGCGAACCTGAATTTTGCTGTTGGATGCGTCAGTCATTCTCAGACATCTCTCTTATTCGCGCGCCGCATGGCGACGCCGGGTAAACAGTGATGGCAGCCGCTATCACCTGCCATCGATAATAAATTCGCTTATTGCTTTTTCGGGGCGAAAATCACACGCGCCAGAATGTTCAGCAGCAGCACACACACGGTAATCAGCAGAACACCCGCCCACGCCAGTTGTTGCCATTCGCCAAACGGACTCATCGCAAACTTAAAGATGGTGACCGGCAGGTTAGCAATCGGCTGCATCATGTCGGTGCTCCAGAACTGGTTGGAGAGCGACGTAAACAACAGCGGCGCGGTTTCACCGGCAATACGGGCAATCGCCAGCAGGATCCCGGTGATAATGCCGGAAACTGAGGCTTTCAGTGTGATGGCCGAAATCATTTTCCACTTCGGCGTACCCAGTGCATAAGCCGCTTCACGCAGGCTGTCCGGCACCAGTTTCAGCATGTTTTCCGTGGTACGGATAACAATCGGGATCTGTAACAATGCCAGTGCAAGCACGCCCGCCCAGCCGGAGAAGTGTCCCATTTTTGCCACCATAATGGTGTACACAAACAAGCCCACAACGATGGATGGTGCGGAAAGCAGAATGTCGTTAATGAAACGAATGAATTCAGCCAGCCAGGATTTACGTCCATATTCGGCCAGATAAATCCCCGCCATCACGCCCAGTGGCGTACCGATGACCGTTGCCCACAGAATCAATAATCCGCTGCCTGCAATGGCGTTAGCCAGACCGCCGCCTGCCGTATTCGGAGGCGGGGTATTTTCTGTGAACAGCGCCAGCGACATCCCGTCAACACCTTTAACGATCGTGGTGAACAAGATCCACACCAGCCAGAACAGACCAAACGCCATGGTCAGCATGGAGACCATCAGCGCCAGACGGTTCTTCTGACGGCGCCACGCCTGACGTTTGCGACGCGATTCCAGTAATGCAGTATTACTTTGCATTTCGAGTGTCGTCATCTTAACGGCCCTCTTTCTTAGCCAGACGCAGGATCATCATTTTCGACAGCGCCAAAACAATAAAGGTGATGACAAACAGGATCAGACCCAGTTCCATCAGTGCAGACGTATGCAGCCCGGCTTCCGCTTCGGCGAATTCGTTCGCCAGTGCAGAGGTAATGCTGTTGCCCGGCGCGTACAGCGATGCGCTATCGAGCTGGTAGGTGTTACCGATAATGAAGGTCACCGCCATGGTTTCGCCAAGTGCGCGCCCCAGACCTAACATCACGCCGCCGATCACACCATTTTTGGTGAACGGCAGCACGATGCGCCAGATCACTTCCCACGTAGTGCAACCAATGCCGTAAGCAGATTCTTTCATCATCACCGGCGTTTGCTCGAACACGTCACGCATGACGGAAGCTATGTACGGGATGATCATAATGGCGAGGATGACGCCTGCTGCCAGAATACCGATACCAAAACCCGGACCGGCGAACAGGGCACCAACAATCGGGATACCAGAAAGCACATCGCCCAACGGCGTCTGAAAATACTGCGCAAACAGCGGGGCGAAAACGAACAACCCCCACATGCCATAAACAATACTGGGGATCGCCGCCAGCAGTTCAATAGCAATCCCCAGCGGGCGTTTCATCCAGTTCGGCGCCAGCTCGGTAAGGAATAATGCGATACCAAAGCTGACGGGAACAGCAATCAGCAGGGCAATAATGGAGGTCACGACCGTGCCGTAAATCGGCACCAGTGCGCCAAATTGCTGGTTCGGTGCATCCCAGGTTTTCGTCCACAGGAAGGACAATCCGAACTTTTCAATGCTCGGCAGGGAAGCAATAAACAGCGAGACGATAATGCCGCCCAACATAAATAGCACAATCAGCGCTGCCAGTTTAACCAGCGCGCCGAAGATGATGTCACCGTTTTTGCTGGGTGCCTTGATAGCCGGCTTGTATTCAGCCATACCACTCTCTTTTAATTCAGATTTAATTCCCTCCCCGGCCGGAGAGGGAATGAAGCAGAAGACTTGTACTCTATATCAGACCCGAGGTCAGATCCTAGTAAAGTGCTTTACCGCTGCTGTCTTTGATGTTGGTTTTCCAGGCTGCGCGGATCTGTTCTACAACAGAAGCTGGCAGTGCGGCGTAATCCAAATCAGTCGTCAGTTTGTTACCGTTTTTGTAAGCCCAGTCGAAGAACTTCAGCACTTCGGTGCCCTTCGCTGCATCTTGCTGGTCTTTGTAAATCAGGATGAAGGTGGTGGAGCTGATTGGCCACGCATTATCACCTTTCTGATTGGTCAGGTCCTGAGCGAAGGTTTTGCTCCAGTCTGCGCCTTTAGCGGCTGCACTGAAGGATTCTTCTGTCGGGCTGATGGCTTTGCCGTCTGCATCTACCAGCTTGGTGTAAGCCAGGTTGTTTTGCTTGGCATAAGCATATTCTACGTAACCGATTGAACCAGGCAGACGCTGAACGAAGGCTGCGACGCCGTCGTTGCCCTTGCCGCCGAGACCCGTTGGCCAGTTAACAGTAGAACCTGCACCGATTTTGTCTTTCCACTCGCTGTTCACTTTCGCCAGGTAGCTGGTGAATACGAAGGAAGTACCGGAACCGTCAGCACGGCGAACCACCGCGATGTTAGTGTCTGGCAGTTTCACGCCCGGGTTCAGCTTGGTGATCGCCGTATCGTTCCACTTTTTGATTTTACCGAGGTAAATATCACCCAGCGTTGCGCCATCCAGAGTCAACTGACCGGATTTGATGCCCGGGATGTTAACAGCCAGTACCACGCCGCCGATTACAGTAGGAAACTGGAACAGACCGTTTTTATTCAGATCTTCTTCTTTCATCGGTGCATCAGATGCCCCGAAATCAACGGTTTTAGCGATGATTTGTTTCACGCCGCCGGAAGAACCGATGCCCTGATAGTTAACCTGAGTACCGGTTGCTTTCTGGTATGCATCAGCCCACTTAGCATAGACAGGGGCTGGGAAGGTACCGCCAGCGCCAGTCAGGTTAGCGGCAGCGAAAGCAGACATTGCTGTGAGGGAGAAAGTCGCTGCTACAAGACCGGCGACGGTGTTACGCATCAATTTCATGTTCCACTCCTGGTGGTTTTAAACTTCCCGACTGATGTCGACGTTAATTAAAGTGTTTGGCACAGGAGGAAAATAGGACAGTTTAGTGACAGTAAAATGTACGTTATATGACAGTTTTATGACACTGGTCACAATTCGAACCATACGGGCAAAATGCGGGAGTTTTAAGCAGAAAAAGCCGGTTATTACACCGGCGGATAATGAAAAGCGGGTAAATTAACGCCCCTTCTTCTTACGGCCAGGCTGGGCAAAACGCTTGCGGGATGCGGAATTCACTTCAGGTTTTTCACTGTTTTTCGTTTTAGTGACAGCCGGTTTTTTAGCCTGAGCAGGTTTTGATGGCACTTTTTTCGCCGGTTTGTCTTCAGACGAAGAGTTTTCAATCAGCTTAAACAATTCGATCAGTTCATCATCGGTCAGATCACGCCATTCGCCCAGCGGTAATCCTTTCAGATTGATGTTCATAATCCGCACACGTTCAAGCTTAGTGACGTCGAAACCAAAATGCTTAGTCATGCGGCGGATCTGTCGGTTAAGTCCCTGCACCAGCGTAATGCGAAACACCATCGGTGCTTCTTTCTTCACTTTGCATTTCTTGGTCACGGTACCGAGCATCGGCACACCCGCGCCCATACCGGCAATAAACTCGTCCGTGATCGGTTTATTGACGGTCACGATATATTCTTTTTCGTGGTCGTTACCGGCACGCAGGATTTTATTGACCAGATCGCCGTGATTGGTCAGTAAAATCAGGCCCTGCGAATCTTTGTCCAGACGGCCAATCGGGAAGACGCGTTTGCTGTGGTTAACGAAATCGCGGATGTTGTCCCGCTCCCCCTCTTCCATCGTGGTGATAATGCCTACGGGCTTGTTCAGCGCAATAAGCACCAGATCTTCTTCATCACGCGGCTCAATAATCTGACCATTCACTTTCACCACATCGCCGGCAAACACCTGAGCACCCACCGCAGCACGCCTGCCGTTGATAAAAACATTTCCCTGTTCGATGTAACGATCAGCATCGCGGCGCGAGCAGATGCCGCTCTCGCTAATGTATTTGTTGAGACGAATGGAGGAGTTGGTCAGCATTCAGCGGGGTACCTTCAGAAAAACGCGAACTATACCTTATCCGGGGCGGGTTACGAAGCCTGAGAGAAGAGAATCGTGACCGGCTGCTGACAAAGAGAGAGCCGGAGAACAACATTCTGGAAAGAGAAAAGCGCCCCGGGAGGCGCTTAGAGATAACATGGCTGAAACCGGACAGTCTTATTCGACAGTCACAGACTTCGCCAGATTACGTGGCTGGTCAACATCGGTGCCTTTAATCAGCGCAACGTAGTAGGACAGCAACTGGAGCGGTACGGTGTAGAAAATCGGAGCGACGATTTCTTCAACGTGAGGCAGCTGAATAATCTTCATACCGTCACTGTCGACAAAACCCGCGTCCTGATCGGCGAAGACATACAGTAAACCGCCACGTGCACGCACTTCTTCGATATTCGACTTCAGTTTTTCCAGCAATTCGTTATTGGGCGCAACCACGATCACCGGCATATCCGCATCAATCAGCGCCAGCGGGCCATGTTTCAGCTCGCCTGCCGCATAGGCTTCAGCGTGGATATACGAAATCTCTTTCAGCTTCAGCGCACCTTCCATCGCGATCGGATATTGATCGCCACGGCCAAGGAACAGGGCGTGATGTTTATCAGAGAAACCTTCAGCCAGTGTTTCGATAGTCTTATCCAGCGACAGCATTTGTTCGATGCGTGCAGGCAACGCCTGAAGCGCGTGAACAATGTCGTGCTCAACTTGCGGACTCATCCCTTTCAGGCGGCCCATACGCGCCACCAGCATCAGCAGAACGGTCAGCTGCGTGGTGAAAGCTTTGGTTGAGGCCACACCGATTTCGGTGCCCGCTTTGGTCATCAGCGCCAGATCGGATTCACGCACCAGAGAGGAACCAGCCACGTTGCATACTGCCAGCGAACCAAGATAACCCAGCTCTTTCGACAGACGCAGCGCTGCCAGCGTATCAGCCGTTTCACCCGACTGAGACAGCGTGATGATCAGGCTGCCCGGACGAACAGCAGATTTGCGATAGCGGAATTCCGAAGCGATCTCGACATCACAAGGCATGCCAGCCAGTGACTCAAACCAGTAACGCGCCACCATCCCGGAGTTATATGACGTACCGCAGGCGATAATCTGCACGTGCTGAACACGGGACAGAATTTCGTCCGCTTTTTCGCCCAGCTCGCTCAGATTCACTTCGCCGTGGCTGAAACGGCCTTCCAGGGTGTTTTTAATGGCCAGCGGCTGTTCGTAGATTTCTTTTTGCATGTAGTGGCGGTAAACGCCTTTATCACCGGCGTCGTACTGCACTTTGGATTCGATTTCTTCACGCTCAACGGCATGACCATTTTTGTCATATACGCTGACGGAACGGCGCTTAACTTCAGCAACATCGCCTTCTTCCAGGAACAGGAAGCGGCGGGTCACAGGTAACAGCGCCAGCTGATCGGAGGCAATGAAGTTTTCACCCACACCACGACCAATCACCAGCGGGCTGCCGGAACGGGCAGCGACCAGAACAGACGGATCGCGGCGATCCATCACCACCGTGCCGTAGGCTCCACGCAGTTGCGGGATAACGCGCTGGACCACTTCGAGCAGCGTACCGCCCTGGAGTTGTTCCCAATGCACCAGATGCGCGATCACTTCGGTATCTGTTTCAGAATCAAAACGGTAGCCGCGTTCAATCAACAATTCACGCAGAGGTTCGTGGTTTTCGATAATGCCGTTATGCACCACAGCAATGTAATCAGACACATGCGGGTGAGCATTCGCTTCAGAAGGTTCGCCATGGGTTGCCCATCGTGTGTGAGCAATACCGGTGCCACCATGCAAAGGATGTTCATCGAGTGCATCAGCCAGCATCTGGACTTTACCCAGACGACGCAAGCGCCCCATTTTCCCGTCAGCATCAATGACAGCCAGACCGGCTGAGTCATAACCGCGGTATTCGAGACGGCGTAAACCTTCCAACAGAATTTCAGCAATATCGCGTTGCGCTACTGCGCCTACAATTCCACACATCAGTTTTATTCCTATTGAAGGTCTTTTCGGGACCTTTTTTGATGCCTGACCTGATTTATCCGCAAGCCCCGTTTTCCGGTGTACTTGCGGTTCCCCGAGCCTTGTAGAGAGTTGGGGATTATTATGAACAGCTTATTTTTTCTTCACCGGTTTCTGCCAGTCAGGTTTATGCACCTGCGGCACCCGGCTTAACAGTAAACCATTGTCCGGCACGTCGCGCGTGACCGTTGTACCGGCGGCGATCGTCACGTTATTACCCACAGTGACTGGCGCTACCAGCTGAGAATCTGACCCCACAAAGACATCGTTACCGATGATGGTCTTATGCTTGTTTACGCCGTCGTAGTTGCAGGTGATGGTACCCGCGCCGATGTTAACGTTATCCCCAATATCAGCATCACCAAGGTAGGAGAGATGACCAGCTTTAGAACCTTTGCCGAGACGCGCTTTTTTGATTTCGACGAAATTGCCGACATGCGCGCCTTCAGCCAGTTCAGCGCCGGGGCGCAGACGGGCGAAAGGCCCGACCGTACAACCGCTTTCCAGCACCGCATCTTCGAACACGCTGTAAGGACTGACTTCACAGTCATCGCCAATCACGCAATTTTTCAGCACGCAGCCCGCACCGATTTTGACGCGATCACCCAGTTTCACGTGACCTTCGATAATGACATTGGTGTCGATCAGTACATCGATGCCGTGAGACAGTTCACCGCGCAGATCAAACCGCGCTGGGTCCATCAGCATCACGCCTTCGAGCAACAGACGCTCTGCCTGTTCACTCTGATATACGCGCTCAAGACGGGAAAGTTGCAGGCGGTTATTCACACCATCCACTTCGCTGTTTCGCGCCGGATGAACGGTGGCGATCAGATGTCCTTCCGCATGCGCCATCGCAATAATATCGGTGATGTAGTATTCACCCTGCGCGTTGTTGTTATTCAGTTGACCGAGCCAGCGTTTGAATGACGCGCCGTTAGCGACCAGGATACCGGTGTTAATTTCCTGAATTTTCAGCTGTTCTTCGCTGGCATCTTTCTGCTCAATAATGCCGGTAACAATGCCATTCTCACGAACGATACGGCCATAACCGGTCGGGTCATCCAGCACGACGGTCAGTAAACCAATGCCGCCATCGGGCTTGGCTTTGAGTAATTCGTTCAGGGTGTCGACGGAAATCAGCGGAACATCGCCGTACAGCATCAGCACATCTTCATCATCGGCAAAGAACGGCGCCGCCTGCTGCATCGCATGACCGGTCCCCAGTTGCTCTGCCTGCAATACCCAGTTCAGATCACTGCCTGCCAGATTTTTCTTCAGTAAATCGCCACCGTGGCCATAGACCAGATGCACGTTCCGGGCACCCACTTGCGTGGCCGCATCAATGACGTGCTGAACCATTGGCTTGCCAGCCAATGGGTGAAGAACTTTCGGAAGGTTGGAGTACATGCGTGTCCCCTTGCCCGCGGCAAGGATCACCACACTCAGTGCGCTGTTCGACATAGGTAACCTGACAAATCCAATTTGAGTGACAAAAGTAACCCGTTCAGTGCGCGGATTACTACATATTTCGCTTCAAAAACCGCCCGCAGGCCGCAGCCTGCAAGGGTTGTATGCTGTATAGACTACACCAAAAAAACTGAGGGTAAAGTGTCGGTTAATCACCCAAGTATTCCATTAAAAGCGAAAATTAGCCTTGGGAAAAACACTGAAAATGCACTTTATTAAAAGCAAAAAAAAAGCGACCCGAAGGTCGCTTTTCTAACTGATGTTGTTACATCGCTTTTCTGGTCAGTTCGATAACGCGAAGTTTCGCGATCGCCTTAGCCAGTTCCGCTGACGCCTGAGCGTAATCAACGTCGCCGTGAGAACCACTAATGTGTTCTTCCGCTTTGCGCTTAGCTTCAAGCGCGCGCGCTTCGTCGAGGTCTTGCCCACGGATTGCAGTATCAGCCAACACGGTCGTTGCATTCGGTTGCACCTCAAGGATGCCACCGGAAAGATAGATATACTCTTCTTCACCGTGTTCTTTAACAATGCGCACCATGCCAGGCTTGATGGCGGTGAGCAGCGGAGCATGCCCCGGGAAAATACCCAGTTCGCCTTCGCTACCCGTCACCTGGATCTTTTGTACCATGCCGGTAAACATACGTTTTTCCGCACTAACAACATCCAGATGGTAAGCTTTTTCAGCCATGTCATCCTCTCTCACAACAAGCTAGCGTTACAGTTTCTTGGCTTTTTCCACTGCTTCATCAATGGTGCCAACCATGTAGAACGCTTGTTCCGGCAGGTGATCGTAGTCGCCGTCCATAATGCCTTTGAAACCACGAATGGTATCTTTCAGCGATACGAACTTGCCCGGAGAACCGGTGAAGACTTCGGCCACGAAGAATGGCTGGGACAGGAAGCGCTGAATTTTACGCGCACGGGATACAACCAGTTTGTCATCTTCTGACAACTCGTCCATACCCAGGATCGCGATGATGTCTTTCAGTTCCTGGTAACGTTGCAGAATAGACTGCACGCCACGAGCCACATCGTAGTGCTCCTGACCAACAACCAGTGGATCCAGCTGACGGCTGGTGGAATCCAGTGGGTCAACCGCCGGGTAAATACCCAGTGACGCGATCTGACGGCTCAGAACCACGGTCGCATCTAAGTGAGCGAAGGTGGTAGCTGGAGATGGGTCAGTCAAGTCATCCGCAGGAACGTAAACGGCCTGTACGGAGGTGATTGAACCACTTTTGGTCGAGGTGATACGTTCTTGCAGAGCGCCCATCTCTTCCGCCAGCGTTGGCTGATAACCTACCGCTGATGGCATACGGCCCAGAAGTGCGGACACTTCGGTACCGGCCAGGGTGTAACGGTAAATGTTGTCAACGAACAGCAGTACGTCACGACCTTCGTCACGGAATTTCTCCGCCATGGTCAGACCGGTCAGTGCAACGCGCAGACGGTTACCTGGTGGCTCATTCATCTGACCATACACCAGGGAAACTTTGTCGATAACGTTGGAGTCGGTCATTTCGTGATAGAAGTCGTTACCCTCACGAGTACGTTCACCCACACCTGCAAACACAGAATAACCGGAGTGCTCGATCGCGATGTTACGGATCAGCTCCATCATGTTTACAGTCTTACCAACACCCGCACCACCGAACAGACCGACTTTACCGCCCTTAGCGAACGGACACATCAGGTCCATAACTTTGATACCGGTTTCCAGCAGTTCCTGGGAGTTTGCCAGCTCTTCATAAGAAGGCGCAGCGCGGTGGATCGCACGACGTTCTTCTTCGCCGATCGCACCTTTCATGTCGATTGGTTCACCCAATACGTTCATGATACGACCCAGAGTCGCTTTACCCACCGGTACTTCAATTGGGTGTTCCAGGTTGTTCACTTTCAGACCGCGACGCAGGCCGTCTGAGGTACCCATTGCGATACAACGAACAACGCCGCCGCCTAACTGTTGCTGTACTTCCAGCACCAGTTTGGAGGTACCGTTTTCTACCTCAAGAGCATTGTACACGTTCGGTACTGCATCCTGAGGGAACTCGACGTCCACCACGGCGCCGATTACCTGGATAATCTTTCCAGTAGCCATCTTGAATCCTCTACGTAATTCGTAAACCTAGCTTAAACCGCGGAGGCTCCCCCGACGATCTCGGTGAGTTCCTGAGTGATGCTGGCCTGACGAGCTTTGTTGTATACCAACTGCAGCTCTTTGATCAGGCTGCCGCCGTTATCGGTTGCGGCTTTCATCGCTACCATTCGCGCGGCCTGTTCGCTGGCCAGGTTTTCTACGACGCCCTGATAAACCTGGGACTCCACATAGCGACGCAGGAGAGTATCCAACAGTGCTTTAGGGTCCGGCTCATACAGGTAATCCCAGGATTTTTTCGCCAGTTCGCCGTCTTCTGCTGGTGGCAGAGGCAACAACTGAACGATACGTGGTTCCTGAGACATGGTATTGACGAATTTATTGCTAACAACGCATAACTTGTCTAAGCGACCTTCGTCGAAAGCCTGCAACATCACTTTCACCGGCCCGATCAGTTCTGACAGGGAAGGGTTATCCCCCATGCCAGTCACCTGAGCAACAACGTTGCCCCCAACGGAGCCGAAGAAAGAGGCTGCTTTGGAACCGATCAGTGCGAGATCAACTTCAACACCTTTTTCGGACCAGCCTTTCATCTCTGACAGCAGTTTTTTGAACAGGTTAATGTTCAGACCACCACAAAGACCACGGTCGGTAGACACCACCAGATACCCGACACGCTTAATTTCACGCTCATCCAGGTACGGGTGCTTGTATTCCAGATTACCAAGCGCAAGGTGACCAATCACTTCACGAATGGTTTCTGCATAAGGACGGCTGGCCGCCATGCGATCCTGCGTTTTACGCATTTTGGAGGCGGCGACCATTTCCATCGCTTTAGTGATCTTTTGCGTGTTTTGCACGCTGCTGATCTTACTACGTATCTCTTTTCCGCCGGCCATCTCTGCTTCTCCTCATTACCAAACGGCCTGCTGCTTATCTGCCAGAGGCAGGGCAGCAAGGCCGCGAGGTGTTACCAGGACTGGGTTGCTTTGAAGGTATCGAGGATATTTTTGAATTTACCCTCGATCTCATCGTTATACGCACCAGTTTGGTTGATTTGCTGCAGAAGCTCGCCGTGCTCACGGTCAGCGTAAGCCAACAGTGCAGCTTCGAAGCTACCGACTTTAGACAACTCAACGTCTTCCAGATAACCACGTTCTGCTGCGAAGATGATCAGAGACTGCGCAACGATTGACATCGGAGCGTATTGTTTCTGTTTCAGCAGCTCAGTCACTTTCTGACCGTGATTCAGCTGTTTACGGGTTGCCTCATCCAGATCAGAAGCGAACTGCGAGAACGCAGCCAGCTCACGATACTGTGCCAGAGCGGTACGAATACCACCGGACAGTTTCTTCATGATCTTAGTCTGAGCAGCACCACCAACACGGGATACCGAAATACCCGGGTTAACCGCAGGACGAATACCGGCGTTGAACAGGTTAGATTCCAGGAAGATCTGACCATCGGTAATCGAGATTACGTTGGTCGGAACGAACGCTGAAACGTCACCCGCTTGCGTTTCGATAATTGGAAGCGCAGTCAGGGAACCGGTTTTGCCTTTCACTTCACCTTTGGTGAATGCTTCAACATACTCGGCGTTAACACGCGCAGCACGTTCCAGCAGACGGGAGTGAAGATAGAAAACGTCGCCTGGGTAAGCTTCACGACCAGGTGGACGACGAAGCAGCAGGGAAATCTGACGGTAAGCAACAGCCTGTTTAGACAGGTCATCATAAACGATCAGTGCGTCTTCACCGCGGTCACGGAAGTATTCACCCATTGCGCAACCGGAATACGGTGCCAGGTATTGCAGTGCAGCAGATTCTGACGCAGTTGCAACAACAACGATGGTGTTTGCCAGTGCGCCGTGCTCTTCCAGTTTACGAACCACGTTAGAAATGGTGGACGCTTTCTGGCCGATAGCCACATAGATACATTTGATGCCGGAATCGCGCTGGTTGATGATCGCATCGATCGCCAGAGCTGTTTTACCGGTTTGACGGTCGCCGATGACCAGTTCACGTTGACCACGACCAATTGGGATCATGGCATCAACGGACTTATAACCTGTCTGCACAGGTTCATCTACCGACTGACGTTCGATAACGCCAGGTGCGATTGCTTCAACAGCTGAGAAGCCGTCGTGCTCTACCGGACCTTTACCATCAATTGGCGCACCCAGGGTGTTAACCACGCGGCCCAGCAGGCCACGGCCAACTGGAACTTCCAGGATACGGCCAGTACATTTTACTTTCATACCTTCGGCGAGGTCAGCGTAAGGGCCCATTACAACGGCACCTACAGAGTCACGCTCCAGGTTCAGGGCGATAGCGTAACGGTTACCCGGCAGCGCAATCATTTCGCCTTGCATGACATCGGCTAAGCCGTGCACACGGATGATCCCGTCACTGACGGAAACGATAGTACCTTCATTGTGAGCTTCGCTCACCACATTGAACTGAGCAATGCGCTGCTTGATCAGTTCGCTGATTTCGGTGGAATTCAGTTGCATGCTCCAGTCCCCTTAAGACTGCAAGACGTCTGCCAGGCGTTCTAGACGACTGCGAACGCTGCCATCAATCACCATATCACCTGCACGGATTACGACACCGGCAAGAACAGACTTGTCAATTTTGCAATTCAGCTTAACTTTGCGAGACAGACGTTTTTCCATCGCAGCAGCAATTTTTGCCTGCTGTTCTTCCGAAAGCGGATTTGCTGAGGTCACTTCAACTTCAGCAACAGCCTCGAGAGAGGCGCGCAGTTCAATAAACTGCTCCAGCACTTGCGGAAGAACGCGTAAACGTCCATTTTCAGCCATTACCTTAATCAGGTTTTGGCCTGCGTCGTCGAGTTCGTCACCACATACGGCAATAAACGTTTTAGACAAAGTTTCAGGCGCGCTAGCACCGGAAAGCAGTTCTTCAATTTGTTCATTGCGCGTGACTTCAGCCGTGAACGCTAACATGGACTGCCAGCGGTCTAAGCTTTGGTGCTCAACGGCAAAGTCAAAAGCTGCTTTGGCGTAGGGGCGAGCTACAGTTACAAATTCAGACATCAGCCCCTCCCTCCTTACAGTTCAGCGACCAGTTTATCAACGATGTCGCTGTTAGCAGCTTCATCCACGGAACGTTCGATAATCTTCTCGGCGCCAGCAATGGCCAAAATTCCGACTTGCTTACGCAACTCTTCACGGGCGCGTTGGCGTTCGGCGTCGATCTCTGCCTTGGCTTGCGACACGATCTTGTTACGTTCCTGCTCGGCTTCAGCTTTTGCTTCGTCGACGATTTGAGCTTTACGCTTGTTCGCCTGATCGATGATTACCTGAGCTTCAGCTTTGGCTTTCTTCAGTTGGTCGGTCGCATCGGCTTGCGCTAAGTCCAGCTCTTTTTTGGCACGTTCTGCGGAAGATAAACCTTCAGAAATTTCTTTCTGACGTTTTTCGATGGCAGCCATAATTGGCGGCCATACGTACTTCATGCAGAACCAGACAAACAGGACGAACGCGATAGCCTGGCCGAGGATTGTTGCGTTAAGATTCACAGCACAATGCCTCTTTCAAAGTGAATTATTTGATGTAGTTCGATTAACAGTGAGCAAGCTCAGTGTTAGGCGACAGCAAACATCACGTACAGACCCAGACCAACCGCAATCATTGGGATTGCATCGACCAGACCCATAACGATAAAGAACTGTGTACGCAACAGAGGGATCAGGTCAGGCTGACGTGCAGCACCTTCCAAGAATTTACCACCCAAGATGCCGATACCGATTGCAGCACCGATTGCCGCCAGGCCCATCATCACAGCGGCAGCCATGTACAGCAGATCCATACTCAGGTTTTCCATGACAGTCTCCAGTTTGTTTCAGTTAAAACGCAGTAGTGTTGAAAGAAAATCAGTGTTTTTCAGATGCCATCGAGAGATAGACAATCGTCAGAACCATGAAAATAAAGGCTTGCAGCGTAATGATCAGGATGTGGAAAATGGCCCAAGGCACATTTAGAATCCACTGTGACCACCACGGCAACAGGCCAGCAATAAGGATGAAGATCAACTCACCCGCATACATATTGCCAAACAGTCGCAGACCCAGTGAAACTGGTTTAGACAGCAGGCTGACACCTTCAAGAATCAGGTTAATCGGAATGAAAACCGGATGATTGAATGGCTGCATTGTCAGTTCTTTAATGAAACCGCCAAAGCCTTTCATCTTAATGCTATAGAAAAGAATCAGAATGAATACGCCGAGTGCCATGGACAACGTGATGTTCACGTCAGCCGTAGGAACCACACGCAACGCTGGCAGACCAAGCAATTTTTCACCGATAGTCGGCAACAAATCGATTGGCAGCAAATCCATCAGGTTCATCATAAACACCCAGACGAAGACGGTCAGCGCGAGAGGTGCAATCACTTTGCTTTTGCCGTGATACATGTCACGTACGCTGCTGTCGACGAAACCAACGACCAGTTCAACTGCGGTTTGCAGTTTACCCGGGACACCGCTGGTGGCGTTTTTGGCTACGCGATGGAAAATAACCAGAAAGAGTACTCCGAGGAACACGGAGAAAAACATCGAATCGATGTTAATCGACCAGAATCCCGTCCCAATCTGAAGCTGAGTCAGATGGTGACCGATATACTCTTGTGGAGTAGAGATTTCTCCTGATGCAGACATGATGCCTCTTACCCTTTAGTAGTTAAGTACGGTAACTGTTAATGACGGCCGGTGCCAAAATCTGAGTCATCAACACCGATAAATAGGCCAACCCCAACGGAGCAAAAGCCGCCTTAAACAGGCCAAGTGCGATAACCATTAAGATCACCGTAACCAGCACCTTCAGCGCTTCTCCGATTGCAAAGGACCAGGCAACCCGTCCAGAGACCGTTGTTTGCGCCTGATGGCGCCATGCAAACAGCATGAACAGTACATTTGGCACCCAGGCGGCCAACCCACCCATAAGAGCCGATGTGGTCCATTCCAGGCTTTTAAAACCAAATACTGCACTGAGCAGAACAAAGGTCAATAACTGCAGTATCAACAGCTTTCTGGCAACCTTCACACTATTTGTACTGTGTAAAATACCGGATACAGACATGACGTTTGTTCTCTCCGTATCAAGTACCTAGCTGGAGGTAGACTGAATGCCGTATATCACTGCCTTTACTGTTTTGAGTCAAGCAGCAAAAACCGAGCAAATTATACGGGGCACAGGGACGAATTCAATGGATAAGTAGCGAAAAGGTGAACAATTATTTAAATTTTCCCCTTCACGACTATTTTGACAACCAAACTATAGCTGAATTTGCCCTTTTTGGTTTGATACGGTTATTTCATCACCCGACAAAGAAGCGTGCACTGGATCACATAATTAACTCAGGACACTTTATATACCCTGCACTGTTTGAATGTCTTTAGCTAATCAGGCCTTTTAAAATCTTTATAAATCAATTTGTTAATAAAACACTGTTCGTTAAACAATCTTCTTTAAAAATAACCACGATTTATTGACACAACAACCCAACAAATAACAACATTTTCATTACAAGTTCAATATCAGCCGGTTGATGACCGTTCAATTTCAAAAGTGACTATTACAGTCCGGATTAAAATAAAAACATCTCTGAAATGCTATCAGTCTGTAAAAAAGCGGTGATTGAGTGTTTGTCACCGCTATATAATTAGCCTGCTCATTTTAACTGCAATAACACATGCGCTTTTTAAATATTTTTTGATAAAACGCAACTTTAGTTTGAGCTAAGAATGACGAGATGCCGTTCCCCGTCAAGTTCTGGTACCTGCAGTTTTATGACCGATTCCAAAGTGATACCTTCCGGCAATAGCGCCATTTCATCATCAGGGCTCACCCCTTTTAAGGCGTAAAAACGCCCCTGCCCTTTTTGTGGCAGGTGATGGCACCAGGAAAGCATATCCTGCAGGGACGCAAAAGCACGGCTGATCACCCCATCAAACAACGGGTCTGGCTCAAACTCTTCCACACGACTTTGTACCGGTTCGATATTTTTCAGCCCCAGTTCATGCTGAACCTGACGCAGGAAGCGTACGCGCTTACCCAGGCTGTCCAGCAGCGTAAAGTGTGAATCAGGGCGAACGATGGCAAGAGGAATTCCCGGTAAACCAGGGCCTGTGCCTACGTCGATGAAACGGCTGCCCTGCAGATGCTCATTTACTACGATGCTGTCCATGATATGGCGTACCAGCATCTGCATCGGGTCACGGACAGACGTCAGGTTATAGGCTTTGTTCCACTTATGCAGCAGTTCCACATAGCCAATCAGTTGCTGTTTTTGCTGATCGGGTAACGCTATTCCTGCCGCAGCAAGCAGCGAGTCCAGTTTCTTTTGCACAGTGAATCCTCAGAAAGAGTCGATATTCGGGAACAGCCCGGTTGAGAAATGATAAAACACTCAGAAAGATGGGAAAAGTAAGAACTGACCGCCGCTTTGTTTTCAAAGGGCGGTCATAAGAGAGGTGAGTTATGCGCTACGGCGCAGTAAGCCTTGTTTTTTAAGCCAGATCAGCAAGATCGAGATAGCTGCCGGCGTAATACCCGAGATCCGCGATGCCTGACCAATGGAGGTCGGCTTGTGATCGTTAAGCTTGGCGATCACTTCATTGGAAAGACCATTAACCTGGCGGTAATCAAGATCAACAGGCAACACAGTGTTTTCGTTACGCTGCTGTTTTTCGATCTCTTCCTGCTGACGGGCGATATAGCCTTCATATTTGATCTGAATTTCAACCTGTTCTGCTGCCTGCACATCCGGGACAGAAGGTGCGAACGGAGAAAGACGGGTAATCAGCTCATAGGTCATTTCAGGACGACGCAGCAGTTCTTCTGCACTGGCTTCTTTAGAAAGCGGTGCAGAAAGATGTGCATTAATCTCTTCAACCTGCGCGTGATGAGGGTTCACCCAGATACCACGCAGACGCTGACGTTCCTGTTCGATCATTTCCAGTTTTTCGTTGAACCGCGCCCAGCGGGCATCGTCAACCAGACCTAATTCACGGCCTTTTTCTGTCAGGCGTAAATCGGCATTGTCTTCGCGCAGCATCAGTCGATATTCAGCGCGTGATGTAAACATCCGGTACGGTTCTTTGGTGCCCAGCGTACACAGGTCATCAACCAGCACACCGAGATAAGCTTGATCGCGACGTGGCGCCCAGCCCTCTTCTTCGCTGGCACTACGGGCAGCATTCATGCCAGCGAGTAAGCCCTGTGCAGCGGCTTCTTCGTAACCCGTCGTACCGTTGATTTGTCCGGCAAAGAACAGACCGGCGATAAATTTACTTTCCAGCGTCGGTTTCAAATCACGCGGATCGAAGAAATCGTATTCAATCGCATAACCCGGACGAACAATAACGGCATTTTCCATCCCCTGCATAGACCGGACGATCTGCATCTGCACATCGAATGGCAGGCTGGTGGAAATTCCGTTTGGATAAACTTCATTGCTGGTCAGGCCTTCCGGTTCAAGGAAGATCTGATGAGAATTGCGATCGGCAAAACGCATGACTTTATCTTCGATCGACGGGCAGTAACGCGGGCCGATCCCTTCGATGATCCCGGCATACATCGGGCTGCGATCCAGATTATTGCGGATCACGTCATGGGTTTTTTCGTTGGTATAGGTCATGTAACACGGGATCTGGCGCGGATGTTGCGACACGTTGCCCATGAACGAGAATACCGGTGCAGGATTATCACCATGCTGTTGTGCCAGAACACTGAAATCAATGGTCCGGGCATCAATACGTGGAGGTGTACCGGTTTTAAGACGGTTAACGCGTAAAGGCAATTCACGCAAACGCTGAGACAAAGAGATCGCCGGAGGATCCCCTGCACGGCCACCGCTGTAGTTTTCCAGACCTATGTGGATCTTTCCGTCCAGGAAGGTGCCGACAGTCAGTACAACCGCTTTAGCGCGGAATTTCAGCCCCATTTTGGTCACAGCACCGACCACACGATCGTTTTCTACGATCAGGTCTTCAACAGGTTGCTGGAAGATCATCAGGTTTGGCTGGTTTTCCAGGGCGGTACGGACGGCCTGACGGTACAGAACGCGGTCAGCTTGAGCACGTGTTGCCCTGACTGCCGGGCCTTTGCTTGCGTTTAGTATCCTAAACTGAATACCCGCATGATCGATAGCCGTAGCCATCAGTCCGCCCAATGCGTCGACTTCTTTTACCAGATGTCCTTTCCCGATCCCGCCAATGGCCGGGTTACACGACATCTGTCCCAGCGTGTCGATATTGTGGGTTAATAATAAGGTCTGACGTCCCATGCGTGCAGAAGCCATTGCGGCTTCAGTACCTGCATGACCACCACCTATGATGATGACGTCAAATTGATCCGGATAAAACATGCGACTGCACCTCGGCGTTCAAGCGAACTTTCTTTGTATGGCGTTGGGAGGAGGGATTCTACTCAAGTTTTGAGCTTCCACAAGTCCCCGGGGATCTTCACTAATTAAAAGAAGATCTTTTTTATTTAAAGATCTCTTATTAATACTTCTATTAGGATCGCGATCCTCTGTGCATAAGTCTTTTTTGTTTATGAAGATCAGTATGCTAAGAAGGATCGAATGCTGTGAATGATCGGTGATCCTGGACAGTATAAGCTGGGATCAGAAGTGAGAGTTATGCACAGCATGAAAAGCGTACAGGAGTTGTTAGAGGGATAACTACGGGTTTTACCCTGCTTTTAAGCATAGTTATCCACATCTGATCGCCTGAAATTTACACTTATTTTATCAAATTAATCCAGTTGATCACCCAAACCTCGGCCGGATCCTCAGGAATTTCGTGTTGAGTCACGTCGATCTCAAGACGATCACCGATCCGTTTTGCCCCTAATGACGTCAGTTTTTGATCCAGAGAACTGATCGCGCCACAGAAGGTGTCATATTCACTGCTGCCTAAACCTAATGCGCCAAAGCGTACTTTTGACAGATCGGGTTGCTGATCTTCCAGCTGCTCCATAAAAGGTTGCAGGTTATCAGGCAGCTCACCAGCACCGTGTGTCGAGCACACGATCAGCCAGATACCTTCCTGCGGAACTTCGTACAGTTCCGGGCCATGGAACATCTGAGTGGAAAAACCGGCTTCTTCCAGTTTCTCAGCCACGTGTTCTGCTACATATTCGGCACTGCCAAGCGTACTGCCACTGATCAGGGTAATGTCAGACATGATGCTCTCACCCGGGAAAAGGAGGCTATTGTACGCTGTGAATGAGCTGGGATCTACCTGTGGATAATAGGGGTATAGAAATCAGTGCTCAGGGCTGGATGGTACGTGTGATGGGGTTCTGCAGGGAGATCAGCGTCTCGGTCGACTGGATCTCGTCAATTGTCTGGATCTTGTTGATAAGTACGTGCTGAAGGGAATCAATCGAGCGGCACATGATCTTAATGAAAATGCTGTAATGCCCGGTGGTGTAATAGGCTTCGACCACTTCTTCTATACTTTCGAGCTTTTTCAGTGCCGACGGATAATCCTTGGCACTTTTCAAAATGATGCCAATAAAACAGCATACGTCGTAACCCAGCTGTTTAGGATTGACGGTAATATGCGCGCCGGTAATGATGCCCGCTTGTTTCATTTTTTCTACGCGGACGTGGATCGTCCCCGGGCTGACGGTGAACACTTTTGCCAGTTCAGCATATGGTGTGCGGGCATTATCCATCAGGGCGTTCAGGATCCCGCGATCCAGCTCGTCGAGCTGATAAATTTCAGTCATGATTATCTTTCTCTTTAGGCTTAATTTCTCTGCCAGCGTCGCTGTACGCGGCTTTTCATGCCGGTATCGAAGCGCCAGATATGATCGAAAATGCGCAGGATGCCGGGCTTGCCATAGTGCGACATTGCCAGGGCATGAAAGCGGTGGTGTTTTTCCCGTTGCAACGCCCTGACCTTCTTTTGTACTTCATCTGGCAACCGCTGGGCGATAAAGTCCGAGATCACCACTGCATCAGCATCCTCCCATTGCGGAGAAGCGAGTTTATCCAGTGTGGCATTCAGACAGGCGGCCAGATCGGTACCACCACGAAAATGCTGCCCCAGAAAGCGCAGCGCCTGATCCAGGCCGCCGTTGGAGGTCAGTTCATAATGGATCACTTCACTGGCAAACAACATGATGTAACATCGGCGGTTATCAGCCAGTGCGATTTTCAGTAACGCCAGACAGAACGCTTTGGCGCACTGTTCGTTAAATCCCCCCATCGAACCGGATGTATCGACGCAGACGACAAAAGGTCCACGCGGTTGCGGTTCCTGTTGCTGATAGACCACAGGCCGTTTGACCACTTTCTCGCGCCACACGTCCCCTTGCAGGCGATATGTCATCAGACGCTTTTCCAGCAAACGGCGGTAAAATTCGTATTCCAGCTCAGGCAGCCCCAGCGTCACCAGCTCCGTCGGCATCAGGCGCAAAATATCATCGCTCTGATGAATGCCGTTCACTTCTTCCGGCACCGTTGCGGGTTCGCGCACCATCAGCCGGTGAGTTTCCATTTTTGCATCTTCATGCGGACTGGTTTTGACCGTCTGGCTGCGGCCCAGTTGTTCTGCCAGATGCATCAGCTCAGGCTGCTGCTGAAGAAAAGCGCCGAACCGCGCCAGCGACTGAATATCACCCCGCAGACGCTTCCCTTTACTCATATCCCACAACCGGCCTGCTGCCGTATCGTTCTCCGCTAATAAAGGAGAGAGCTCGCTGCTGAGCTGCAGTCGTTGCAGCAATTCTTCCTGCAACTGCTCCTGTTCTTGTTCGAGTAACTGATGATGAACGTTCACCGTTTGGAAGGTCAGGTTCAGGCGCCAGCGCTGGAGGAACAAGGTATGAAAGCTGTTGCCGGTTTTCGCCGTCCGTGAGGTTTCATTATTCTCCTGTAAGGTGCGGGCTTCAGTGGCAAAGGGAGAGCTGAGTTGCTCCAGTTCATCGATGAGGGAAGGCAGTCCGGACTGAAAAGCCGTGGCGTCGATCTGCTGGCAATGCTGATAAAGATAGAATTCTTTCGCCAGCTCTTGGGGAACCGGCGTTTCGTGGATCCTCTGGCGAAGGCGCAATTTCCATTCTGGGAGATCTTTGGTCAGGGCACGCTTGAGACGGGGAAATTTCTCGAAGAACACCGTCAGCGCTGGCGCAGCCAGCAAGCCGACGAGCAGTTCTTCAATCAGTTCGGCTTCGCTGATGGCCAGCAGAAGATCCAGTGACTCGAGACTGAACATGATCAGTGACCACTGAATGTCTGTTGCTGATGACGCAACTGTTCAGCCACCTGAAGCAGGCTGGCTTCTATTTTTGCCATCCATTCTGCCGGAACAAACAGACAGTTTTGCTGCTGGCTGAATTCATGTCTCTGCTGCGCCAGTTTTGCGGTCAGGTCACTCAGCGTATTTTTCATTTCGTCGGGAACGGCAATATGCTCATGGCCCGGCAGCGTCAGCGGCGTGCTCTGACGGCTAACATCCAGCACCAGAAGTTGTTGTTTGTCATCGATTTCCAGATCCACGGTTTGTACAAAACCAATCCCGTTGAGTTTGGCTTTCAGTACGCCTCCTTTATTTAACCACTCTTCCAGGATGATGCGTTCGAATAACAGGTGTGTGACTTTTATTTCATGCAGGTGTAAAGGCGTTTGCAATAACAGGGTCAGGTTGGTGGTGTTAAGTGATTCAGGCAGGCCGTACTGTGGCTTGCGGCTGAAAATGCCGGCTTTCTTGTTCAGTTTGATTGACTGACGCGAACTCTGTTGCTGCTGATGTTGCATCCATTGCTGATTCAGCTGCTGAATTTTCATCAGCAGTGTCTGCTGCTGATAAGCCTGTTCGGTGATCAGTTGCTCAATCTGGGTTTGCAGGAGGTTATAAGTATTAAGGTCATGCCATAAACAGTCTTTCAGCAGGATCAGGTCCACCTGCGTGATCGCTTTTCTGCCACTGAAAAATGCGCAGGCCTGCAACAGGCGCAGGGCTTTTTTCCAGCGACGGTCAGAGACATAAGGTGCCGTATCCAGGGCATCAAGGCGCTGGCGCAGCTGGAAGATCAGTTCAAAGCAGCTGTCTGAAAGATTGACTTTGTCGATCTCCGGCTGCCATTGTTGGTATTCTTCATCGCTGATACTCAGGGACTCTGTCACCGGATTGGCGTTTTCATTGTTCCGGCTGGTCAGCAGTGAGCGAAAATTTTGCTTATCCTGCACTTTATCCAACCACAGACGGATCAGCATGCGGTCGTACAGCGCTTCGAGGCCACCATCGGCTTCGGGTAATTCGTTGGACGCACTGACCAGCAGACGCATCGGAATAGGTTCTTCTCGTTCGCCATTACGGAAGCGGCGTTCATTGATGGCGGTGAGCAATGTATTGAGGATGGCCGGGCCTGCTTTCCAGATTTCATCAAGGAAGACAATTTCAGCTTCCGGCAAGTAACCTTCGGTCAGACGCAGATAGCGGCCTTCATCTTTCAGGGCCTGAATCGAGAGCGGGCCAAAGACTTCTTCCGGCGTGGAAAAGCGCGTCATAAGATATTCAAAAGCGCGCGCATGTCGGAACGCAAATTTCAGGCGCCGGGCAATCAGGCTTTTTGCAATACCTGGCGGGCCGAGCAGAAAAACGCTTTCGCCGCACAGGGCTGCCAGCAGGCAAAGTCTTATGGCATCCTGCCGCTCGTACAGGCCATGTTCTAATGCGTTAGCAAGACGGGCGATCCGTTCTGCCAGAAGGGGAGATTGCGCCATACTGTCTCTTCCGGTTTCCATTGAGTTGTTGAATAGTGTACTGGCTAATAGCGATATGCCACGTTTATTTTTGTCGTTATAGCTTGTTGATTACTAAAAATTTTCTATTATCAGAAATGTGACCCCGTTCATATGAACGCCGGTTTAGCTGCACATTTAAGGGTAGGCAATCCAATTTATTCGTGCATACTGTGCGCCTTTTAGTGGGCATCATAAGATCGAGCGCACTCATCGCTTACGGATGTTCGAGCAAAAAAGAAACGAAATATGAGCACTGAACATAAACGGTCACTCCCAGCAGTAACCCTGGCCGCCATTGGTGTGGTCTATGGCGACATTGGTACCAGTCCTCTCTACACCTTAAGAGAGTGTTTTTCTGGTCACTATGGTTTCAACGTTGAACCCAGCGTCGTTTTTGGTTTTCTCTCTCTGATTTTCTGGATGTTAATCCTCATTGTTTCGCTCAAGTACCTCACTTACGTGATGCGGGCGGACAACGCAGGCGAAGGCGGTATTCTGACGCTGATGTCTCTGGCGGGCAGAAACACCTCGGCACGCACCACTGCCGTTTTGGTCATTCTCGGCCTGATCGGCGGAAGTTTCTTCTATGGTGAAGTGGTGATCACTCCGGCTATTTCTGTTCTTTCCGCGATGGAAGGTTTGGAAATCGCAGCACCTTCACTCGATCCTTATATCGTCCCCTTATCTATTACTGTCCTGACGCTGCTTTTCATTATTCAGAAACACGGCACCGGCATTGTTGGCAAACTGTTTGCGCCGGTGATGTTGTTGTGGTTCCTGACGCTGGCTGTTCTCGGCGTGAACAGCATCATGCAAAATCCTGAAGTACTTCGCGCCATGAACCCGATGTGGGCGGTTAACTTCTTTATCGAGCATAAGTCGTTTTCCTTCCTGGCACTTGGCGCGGTCGTTCTGTCGATTACCGGTGTGGAAGCGCTGTATGCGGATATGGGCCACTTCGGGAAATTCCCGATCCGTCTGGCCTGGTTCACCGTGGTGCTGCCTTCTCTGGTGCTGAACTACTTCGGTCAGGGCGCATTGCTGCTGAAAGACCCGGAGTCGATTAAAAACCCGTTCTTCCTGCTGGCGCCTGACTGGGCTTTGATCCCGTTACTGGTGCTGGCAACGCTGGCCACCATTATCGCGTCTCAGGCTGTTATCTCCGGTGTGTTTTCCCTGACGCGTCAGGCTGTGCGTTTAGGCTATTTACCGCCAATGCGCATCATCCACACTTCAGAAATGGAAGCAGGCCAGATTTACATCCCGGCCATTAACTGGTTGCTGTACTTTGCGGTGGTTATCGTTATCGCCAGCTTCGAGCATTCGAGCAATCTGGCAGCGGCATACGGTATCGCAGTGACCGGTACGATGGTGCTGACCAGTATTCTTTCCTGTACGGTGGCACTCAAAAACTGGCACTGGAAACCTTTCCTGGTCGGGCTTTTGCTGATCGGTCTGCTGTTTATGGATATCCCGCTGTTCGCGGCGAACGCTACTAAACTGTTCTCCGGCGGTTGGTTGCCGCTGACGCTGGGTTTGGGCATGTTTATCGTTATGACGACCTGGAAAAGCGAGCGCTTCCGCCTTATGCGCCGCATGAACGAGCATGGGAATTCCCTGGAAGCGATGATCGCCTCTCTGGAGAAATCCCCGCCGGTGCGTGTTCCGGGTACGGCTGTGTATATGTCGCGCGCCATCAACGTCATTCCGTTTGCGTTGCTGCACAATCTCAAACACAACAAAGTGTTGCATGAGCGTGTGGTACTGCTGACGTTACGCACCGAAGATGCGCCTTATGTACATAACGTCCGGCGCGTCACCATCGAACAGCTTTCGCCGACGTTCTGGCGTGTGGTCGCCAGCTACGGATTTAAAGAAACGCCGAACGTGGAGGAAGTGTTCCACCGTTGCGGTCTGGAAGGATTGCCGTGCCGGATGATGGAAACGTCATTCTTTATGTCGCACGAATCACTGATCCTGACCAAGCGCCCCTGGTATCTCTACTTCCGTGGCAAACTCTTTATGGCGCTCAGCCGCAACGCCTTACGCGCGCCAGATCAGTTTGAAATTCCGCCGAACCGCGTAATCGAACTCGGTACGCAGGTAGAAATCTGATCCTCATTTCTACTGCTCGCAGGGCACCTTCGGGTGCCCTGTTTTATTTTCTCTTTCTCCTTTCTGAAACGACTAACTCAAATTTCCCTGCGGTTTCTTAATTATTCAGCGAAACGTTTCGACGCTGATCACAATTCCATCATAACTCCGTTGCGATGGCCGGGGATCTTTATAAACTCATCGGTGAGCGAAACGTTTCGCTGTAGGAGTTCACAATGAAGAAGTCACCGCTGTTAAATGCCGAAATCTCACATGTTATTGCCCGGTTAGGTCACACCGATCAGCTGGTTATTGGCGATGCCGGACTTCCGGTGCCAGCAGCTTGCCAACGCATCGATCTGGCCCTGACCCAGGGAGTTCCCACCTTTTTACAAGTCTTAGAGGTAGTGACACATGAGATGCAGGTTGAGCGGGCTATCCTCGCCGAGGAAATCCTCACTAAAAATCCTCAACTCCATGAAGCGTTGCTCGCCCAATTGACACAACTCGAACAACACCAGGGAAACACCATTGCTTTGGATTACGTCAGTCATGAGTCATTCAAAGCACAAAGCGAAAAAAGTCGGGCTGTGATCCGCAGCGGGGAATGTTCGCCTTATGCGAACGTTATTCTGTGTGCTGGCGTAACCTTCTGAGGCCTTTATGCAACCTTTGCTGCAACTGACAGGCATTGATAAAGCCTTTCCCGGCGTAAAAGCACTTTCCGGCGCGGCGCTCAGCGTCTATCCGGGACGTGTAATGGCGCTGGTGGGAGAAAACGGCGCGGGCAAGTCCACCATGATGAAAGTGCTGACCGGCATCTATCAGAAAGATGCCGGCTCAGTGCATTTTCTTGGCAAGGAAGCGGTTTTCAGTGGCCCTAAAGCCTCTCAGGAAGCCGGGATTGGTATCATTCATCAGGAATTAAACCTGATCCCCCAACTGACGATTGCTGAAAATATCTTCCTGGGCCGTGAGTTTGTGAACGGTTTTGGCCGCATCAACTGGAAAAAGATGTATGCCGAGGCCGATAAACTGCTGGCGCGCCTGAATCTGCGTTACAAAAGCGACCGGCTGGTAGGCGATTTATCCATCGGCGACCAGCAGATGGTCGAAATTGCCAAAGTGCTGAGCTTTGAATCCAAAGTCATCATTATGGATGAACCGACGGATGCCCTGACCGATACCGAAACCGCTTCTTTATTTAACGTGATCCGGGAACTGAAAGCCGCCGGTTGCGGTGTGGTGTATATCTCCCACCGCATGAAAGAAATTTTCGAAATCTGCGACGACGTGACGGTGTTCCGTGACGGGCAGTTTATTGCAGAGCGGCCGGTCAGTTCGCTTGAAGAAGACACGCTGATTGAAATGATGGTGGGCCGTCGCCTCGAAGAGCAATACCCGCGCATTAATCATGAACGCGGTGCGCTGCGTTTGCAGGTACGCGATGTCAGCGGGCCGGGCGTGGATAACGTCAGCTTTGATCTGTACAGCGGCGAAATTCTGGGGATTTCCGGTCTGATGGGCGCAGGCCGTACCGAACTGATGAAAATTCTCTACGGAGCCTTACCGCGTAAAAGTGGTTATGTGGCGCTCGATGGCCGCGAAGTGGTGACACACTCACCGCAGGACGGGCTGGCAAACGGCATTGTTTATATCTCTGAAGACCGCAAGCGCGATGGCTTAGTTCTGGGCATGTCAGTGAAAGAAAACATGTCGCTGACGGCGCTGCGTTATTTCAGCCACGCTGGCGGACGTCTTAAACATGCGGAAGAACAGCAGGCTGTCGGCGATTTCATCCGCCTCTTCAATATCAAAACGCCGTCGATGATGCAGACCATCGGCCTGCTTTCCGGCGGTAATCAGCAAAAAGTGGCAATTGCCCGTGGATTAATGACGCGGCCGAAAGTCCTGATCCTCGATGAACCGACGCGCGGCGTTGACGTTGGTGCCAAGAAAGAGATTTACCAGCTTATAAACCAGTTCAAGCGCGAAGGGCTGAGTATCATTTTGGTTTCCTCAGAAATGCCGGAAGTGATCGGTATGAGTGACCGGGTTTTGGTGATGCATGAAGGCCATTTAAGCGGTGAATTCCCGATAGAACAGGCTACGCAGGAAGTGTTGATGGCTGCCGCTGTCGGCAAGCAATACGGCGTGACGCAGGAGTAATCAGATATGAGTTCTCAGACATTGCCAGCCAAAAAGCGCTGGATCAGTAAAGAGTGGTTGTTGGAGCAAAAGTCTCTGATTGCGCTGCTGGTGTTGATTGCCGTGGTCTCTTCCATGAGCCCGAATTTCTTTACGGTCAATAACCTGTTTAACATCCTTCAGCAAACGTCCGTTAACGCCATTATGGCCGTCGGCATGACACTGGTGATCCTGACGTCCGGGATCGATTTATCCGTCGGCTCTTTGCTGGCGCTGACCGGCGCCGTTGCCGCCTCGATTGTCGGGCTGGAAGTGAATGCGTTTGTTGCCGTTGGCGCCGCGCTGGCGTTAGGTGCGGCTGTGGGTGGCGTCACCGGAATGATTGTGGCCAAAGGGAAAGTCCAGGCGTTTATCGCTACGCTGGTCATGATGTTGCTGCTGCGTGGTATTACGATGGTGTACACCAACGGCAGCCCGATCAGTACCGGCTTTAATGATGTCGCTGATGTTTTTGGCTGGTTTGGTATCGGTCGCCCGCTGGGTATCCCGACACCTGTCTGGCTGATGGCTGTGGTGTTTATTGCGGCATGGTACATGCTGCATCACACCCGGCTGGGGCGTTATATCTACGCGCTGGGCGGTAACGAATCCGCTACGCGTCTGTCAGGTATCAGCGTCGATAAAGTCAAAATTATCGTCTACTCCCTGTGTGGTTTGTTAGCCGCTCTGGCCAGTATCATCGAAGTGGCGCGCTTATCTTCTGCGCAGCCCAACGCAGGTACGGGTTATGAGCTGGATGCGATTGCCGCAGTGGTATTAGGGGGAACCAGCCTGTCCGGGGGTAAAGGACGCATTGTTGGAACGCTGATCGGTGCATTGATCCTTGGCTTCCTGAATAACGGTTTGAACTTATTAGGTGTTTCTTCCTACTACCAGATGATCGTAAAAGCAGTTGTCATCCTGCTGGCGGTTCTGGTGGATAACAAAAGCAACAAATAAACTCTCCTACAGGACTTATGACCATGAATATGAAAAAACTGGCTGTCTGGGTTTCCGCCGCAGCGATCACCGCTTCTTTCAGTGCTAACGTTCTGGCGAAAGACACCATTGCGCTGGTCGTTTCCACGCTGAACAATCCGTTCTTCGTCTCCATGAAAGACGGCGCGCAAAAAGAAGCGGACAAACTGGGTTATAACCTGGTGGTTCTTGATTCTCAGAACAACCCGGCGAAAGAGCTGGCAAACGTACAGGACCTGACGGTTCGTGGCACCAAGCTGATGCTGATCAACCCGACGGATTCTGATGCGGTAGGCAATGCCGTTGCGATGGCAAACCAGGCGAAAATCCCGGTGATCACTCTTGACCGTCAGGCTACTAAGGGTGTTGTCGCCAGCCACGTTGCGTCTGATAACGCCTTCGGGGGGAAAATGGCCGGTGATTACATCGCCAAAAAACTGGGCGAAAACGCTAAAGTCATTGAACTCGAAGGTATCGCCGGGACGTCTGTTGCCCGTGAACGCGGTAAAGGTTTCGCTCAGGCCGCCGAAAAACACCATTTCCAGATCCTCGCCAGCCAGCCTGCTGACTTCGACCGCACCAAGGGCCTGAACGTCATGCAGAATCTGCTGACTGCGCATCAGGACGTGCAGGCCGTGTTCGCTCAGAATGACGAAATGGCGCTCGGTGCATTGCGCGCCCTGCAGACTGCCGGTAAAACGGATGTGCTGGTCGTTGGCTTTGATGGCACCGACGACGGTATCAAAGCCGTTAACAGCGGCAAAATGGGCGCGACTGTGGCACAGCGTCCTGAACAAATCGGTGTGATCGGCGTTCAGACTGCAGATAAAGTACTCAAAGGCGAGAAAGTGCCGGCTGTTATCCCTGTTGATTTGAAACTGGTTGCTCAGCCGTAATACTCTTTTTATCGATGCTGTAACTGCGCCTCCTGATGGAGGCGCTATTTGACTCAGGGATCTCCACATGAAAACCGGCAAACTGGTGGTACTCGGCAGTATCAACGCTGACCACATTCTGAATATCAACCACTTCCCGCAACCGGGCGAAACGGTTATCGGTAAGCAATACACCGTAGCCTTTGGCGGTAAAGGGGCGAATCAGGCTGTTGCAGCCGGTCGCAGTGGCGCTGATATCTCTTTTATTGCCTGTGTGGGAGATGACGATATTGGCGAGCGAGTTCGCAAACAGCTGGCCAGTGACCATATTGATACGCACCCCATCGAAGCCATTAAAGACACCACCACTGGCGTAGCGCTGATTTTCGTGAATGCGGAAGGTGAGAATGTTATTGGCATAGATGCGGGGGCAAATAAAGCCGTCACGCCTGAATATCTTGATCGCTATAAACAGCAGGTCATTGGTGCTTCTGCTTTATTAATGCAACTTGAATCTCCGCTTGAAACGGTGATCGCGGCATCGAAGATCGCTAAAGACAACGGTACGCAGGTGATCCTTAATCCGGCTCCGGCCTGTGAATTGCCCGATGAATTGCTGGCACGGGTGGATATAATCACCCCGAACGAAACTGAAGCTGAAAAGCTGACGGGAATTAAAGTCGACAGTAATGAAGATGCCGCTCGCGCCGCAAACGCTTTACATGACAAAGGCATCACGACTGTCATCATTACGCTGGGCAGTAAAGGCGTCTGGCTCAGCCAGAACGGAGAAGGAAAGTTAGTGGCGGGGTTCCGTGTAAAAGCTGTCGATACGATAGCAGCAGGTGATACCTTTAACGGCGCGTTAGTCACAGCCCTGCTGGAAGGCAAACCGATGGACAGCGCAGTACGATTCGCACACGCCGCCGCAGCGATTGCCGTGACGCGTCCTGGCGCACAACCTTCCGTCCCGTGGCGCAAAGAAATAGACGATTTCCTCGCACAACAGGAGGCCTGATTGGCCACCATGAAAGATGTCGCCCGCCTCGCGGGCGTTTCAACCTCTACCGTTTCCCATGTGATCAACAAGAATCGTTTTGTCAGTGAATCCATCGCTGAGAAAGTGAATGCTGCCGTTGAACAACTCAATTACGCGCCTTCCGCCTTGGCCCGCAGCCTTAAGCTGAACCAGACACGCACCCTCGGCATGTTACTGACCGCCAGCAGTAACCCGTTCTATTCGGAAGTGGTGCGTGGGGTGGAGCGTAGTTGTTATGAACGCGGCTACAGCCTCATTTTATGTAATACCGATAATGACGCCGAACGCATGAACCGCAGCCTGGAAACGCTGTTGCAAAAGCGGGTCGACGGACTGCTGATCATGTGCACCGAAAACCACCGACCCTCGAAAGACGTTATCAGCCGTTATCCGTCACTGCCGATTGTGATGATGGACTGGTCACCGTTTGATGGCGCGATAGATATTATTCAGGATAACGCGTTGCTGGGCGGCGAAATGGCGACGGAGTTTTTAATCCGTCAGGGATATCATCACATCGCCTGCATTACCGGCCCGTTGGATAAAACCACCGCACAGGAACGGCTGAGTGGATATCGTCAGGCCATGGAAAAAGCCGGTTTGAAGATTTTACCTGGTTATGAGGTGTGTAGTGATTTTGAATTTGAAGGCGGATTAGCCGCAATGCAGCAGTTGCTGGCGCTGCCCGAACCGCCGCATGCGGTTTTCGCCAGTAACGATGCGATGGCTGTTGGCGTATATCAGGCACTTTATCAGCGTGGATTGCGTGTTCCCGATGATGTAGCCGTGATGGGGTACGATGATATCCAGCTGGCGCAATATATGATGCCGCCGCTGACAACAATCCATCAGCCTAAAGACTCACTGGGAGAACTGGCGGTTGATGCATTACTGCATCGGTTGCAAGACCCGGCTTCAGAGCCTCAGATTTTAGTGCTCACCCCAGAGCTGGTAGTCCGTCAGTCTGTGGGATCATTCATCAGCAAGTAACAGGCTCTGGCATTCCAGAAGTGCGGCATTGGCATCACCGGCCAGAATGGCATCCGTCAGCCGCTGGTGATGTTCCAGTTTAATCACTTCATTGCCTGTAATTGCCCGAAAATAGCTCTGATACACTGAACTGAATAAATTCGCAAAAGAGGTCAGAAAAGGATTTTTCCCCGCTTCATAGATTAGCTGGTGAAACTGCGTATCTACCGTTATCCAGTGTTCCCGATCAAAGCTGTTATGCAACTGGCGCATTTCATACATATATAGAGAGAGCTGATGCTTTTGCTCTTTACTGGCAGCGAGTGCGGCTAACGCACAAGCCTGAGGTTCGAGTGCTTTGCGTAAAACAATAAAATGCGCCATCACCTGATCGAAGTTTTCACGGGTCATCCACCAGGTCAGCAATTCCTGATCGAGAAAGTTCCAGCTCGATTGTGGCATTACCCGGGTACCAATACGCGGACGGGGTAAAAGCATTCCCTTAGCCGCCAGCGTTTTTACTGCTTCACGTACGGCCGTCCGGCTGACACCAAAAATCTCTCCTAACTCATTCTCGCCAGGAAGAATAGCCCCTTCCGGATACTCCCCAGACAAAACGCGTTGTGCAATTTTCTCCGCCAGCAGGTAAGAAAGGTTACGTTGAGCTGCCTGTTGATGTGCATTAAGTAGCATGTAAGGTATTCCTGAATGTCTTTCTCTTAATTATGAAGGAGAGTTTACTCCAGCCTCTGGCTTGAAACTGGTGTGTTTTTAGCGAAAAACGACCGGTATTTGTCCATTTTGGACGAAATTGACGGATTAATGAACGGTTGGTGAAAAAAGTGAAATTAGGGGTTGCGGCCTTCT